>NZ_JAXOJX010000030.1:0-89247 GCF_034427735.1 Azohydromonas lata | reverse complement strand
TCCCGCGTGAGCGCCCCGCCCAAGCACAGCCGCAGGGCCTCGGCCGGCTGGCGGTCGGTGCAAAAGGCGCTGGCCGCCACCGCCGCCACGCCCAGCGACTGCAGCGAGGCGGCCAGCTCCCCCGCCACGCAATGGCCGTCGGCGGCCGGTGCCAGCGGCAGCCAGGCATGGAAGCCGTTGGGCTGCGTGAGCACGCCCAGGCCGCCCAGGCGCTCGCGGATCAGCGCGCTGCGCCAGGCGCACTCGGCGCGCACGGCGGTCAGCACCTCGGCGGCATGGCCCTGCTCCAGCCAGTCCGCCACCACGGCGTTGACGAAGGGCGAGGCCATCACGGTGGTAGCGCGCAAGGCGCCGGCCAGCCGCTGCGCCGTGGCCAGCGTGGGCGCCAGCACCTGGGCCGTGCGCAGGCCCGCGCCTAACCACTTGGAAAAGCCGCTGACGTAGTAGGTCAGCTCCGGCGCGAGCTCGGCCAGCGGCGGGGGCGTGGCGGCGGGCAGCATGCCGTAGGCATCGTCCTCGATGATGGGCACGCTGTAGCGCAGCGCGATGTCGGCCAGCCGCTCGCGCCGGCGCAGGCTCAGCGTCGCTGTGGTGGGGTTGTGCAGGTTGGGGCACAGGTACAGCGCCCCCACCGGCGCCGTGCGGCAGGCGGCCTCGAAGGCCGGCGGCAGCAGCCCCTCGCCGTCCATCTCCAGCGGGTGCAGTTGCACGTTCAGGTGCGCGGCAATGGCCTTGAGGCCCGGATAGACCAGCGGCTCCACGCACAGGCTCTGGCCCTTCTTCACCAGCAGCGACACCAGCGCCAGCAGCACGGCGTGTATGCCGGGGGCCACCAGCACGCGCTCGGCCGACGCCTGCGTCACCCACTGGCGCAGCCACTGCACGGCCAGCGCGCGGTCGCGCGCGGTGCCGCCGAAGTCCTGGTAGCGCATCAGGTCGTGCAGCGGCGCGGCGGCGATGGAGGCCGAGGCCGCCTCCTGCAGCGCGCGCAGCGCCGGATGGTCCTCCAGCTCCGGCGGCAGGTTCATGGTCATCTCGGCGCCCGTGCCCGCGCGCAGCGGCAGGCCGATGAAGGAGCCGCGCACGTAGGAGCCCAGCCCGGGGCGCGAGGCGATCAGCCCGCGCTCGCGCGCCTGGGCAAAGCCGCGCACCACCGTCGTGTAGTTGAGCTGCAGCCGGGTGGCCAGCTCGCGCAGCGGCGGCAGCCGCTCGCGCGGGGCCAGCCGGCCCTGCTGCAGGTCCTCGGCGATCAGCTCGGGAATGAGTTGGTAGGCCGGCAGCGTGCTGCCGCGCAAACGCGCCAGCCAGTGGGTGAAGGGCATGACAGTGGGGCCGCGCAGGCCGAATCGGCAGGGGCCCACAGCCGCACGAAGCGTGCCGGTCGCAGCCCTTGATCGCAGCGGATTTTCGCCTTGGGCCTGGTCAATCGCGGTGCATGCGCGCCCTTGATCGGATGCATTGATTGCATGGGCCCGCGTCCGCTCTTGGTGCGGCCCCCAACGCCCTGCGGCAAGCCCCGCGCATGGCCGAGCGGTTGCGGCGCAGCCCGCTTTTCACTGTGTTGATCGCATGTTGGTCGCATGGCCCGCGCGCCGCGTGGCATGCGCGTCGCAATGGAGTCCTCGTCCGGCAACCGCCGGCCAAGACGCCCAAAGGGGCCGATGTCCGGCCCGCGCGTCATTCCACACCGCAAGAGGAAGCAGCCATGCCCAAGGTCACACATCCCGCCGCCCAGAAGGGCGATTTCCTGGTCGATTACGAAGAGAAGGTCTTCGAGGACGTGAAGGCCGAGCCGGGCGAGAAGGCGCTGGTCACCTTCCACACCGTGGCCTTCGAGGGCTCCATCGGCCTGGTGAACCTGCTGCAGGCCACGCGGCTGCAGCGCAAGGGTTTCGACACGTCCGTCCTGCTCTACGGCCCGGGCGTGACGCTGGGCGTCAAGCGCGGCTTCCCCAAGCTGGGCGACGAGGCCTTCCCCGGCCACCAGAACTTCAACAACCAGATCACCAAGTTCATCGCCGAGGGCGGCAAGGTCTACGCCTGCCGCTTCGCGCTGCAGGCGCTCTACGGCCACGGCGAGGGTGCGCTGATCGAGGGCATACGCCCCATCAACCCGCTGGACGTGCTGGACCTGGTGCTGCTGCACCGCAAGGCCGGCGCCTTCATCCTCGACACCTGGACCCTGTAAGGGGAGCACCGACATGGCCGACACGAAGCGCAAGTCGGTGCGCGCCGCCGCCGCGCAGATCGCCCCCGACCTGGACAGCGCCGACGGCACCACCGCGCGCGTGCTGCAAACCATTCGCGACGCCGCACGGCGCGGGGTGGAGCTGATCGTCTTCCCCGAGACCTTCGTTCCCTACTACCCCTACTTCTCCTTCGTGTTGCCGCCGGTGCTGCAGGGCGCGGCGCACCTGCAGCTCATGGAGCGCGCGCCCAGCGTGCCCGGGCCCATGACGCAGGCCGTGGCCGCCGCCGCCCGCGAGGCCGGCATGGTGGTGGTGCTGGGCGTCAACGAGCGCGACCACGGCAGCCTCTACAACACGCAGCTCGTCTTCGACGCCGACGGCGCGCTGCTGCTCAAGCGCCGCAAGATCACGCCCACCTACCACGAGCGCATGGTCTGGGGTCAGGGCGACGCCAGCGGGCTGACGGCCGTGGACACGCGCGTGGGCCGCGTCGGCGCCCTGGCCTGCTGGGAGCACTACAACCCGCTGGCGCGCTATGCGCTCATGGCGCAGCACGAGGAAATCCACTGCGCGCAGTTCCCGGGCTCGCTGGTCGGCCAGGTCTTCGCGGACCAGATGGGCGTGACCATCCGCCACCACGCGCTGGAGTCCGGCTGTTTCGTGGTCAACGCCACGGGCTGGCTCACGCCGGAGCAGGTCCGCGCCATCACGCCGGACGAGAAGCTGCAGGGGGCGCTTCGCGGCGGCTGCCACAGCGCCATCGTCTCGCCGGAAGGCAAGTACCTGGCCGAGCCGCTGACCGAGGGCGAGGGCCTGGTCGTCGCCGACCTGGACCTCTCGCTCATCGCCAAGCGCAAGCGAATGATGGATTCGGTGGGCCACTACGCCCGCCCCGAGCTGCTGAGCCTGGCCATACGCCGCGAGAGCGCGGCCACCACGCAGCCGCTGCGGCCCGCCGCCACGGAAGTTGCGGCCGCATCGCCGGTGGCCGCCGATGCCCCCGCCGCCACGGCGGACGCCCCCCGCCTCCCGGCCTGACCCCCACCGCCCAAAGGAACCCCATCATGACCGAGCCCGCCCTGGCCCCGCTTTCCGCGCTTGAAAACGCCGGCTCCGCGCACCGGCTGATGACCGAGCTGCAGTCGCTTGGGCTGCGCCTGGCCGACCCGGGCAGCGGCGCGCCCAGCCGCCGCGGCGGCGCCGGCCCCTCGGACCACAAGGCCGTGACCGTGGACGGGACGACGCTGATGGTTCCGGTGCACACCGCCGGCGCCTTCACCTCGCCCTTCGTGGCCGACGCGCCCGGGGCCGACGGGCGCAGCACGCTGCGCCGCGGCGGCATTCCCATCGCGAGCATCGGCTTTCCCACGCAGCCGCGCTTCTACGCCCGCAGCACGGCCGACGGCATTCCCTACAGCCACATCGCCACGCTGCACGGCGCCGACGTGCTCGCCACCACGGTGCTGCAGACCTGCATCCGCTACGAGAGCCGGCGCAAGGCCTGCCGCTTCTGCGCCATCGGCCAGTCGCTGGCGGCGGGGCGCACCATCGCCCGCAAGACGCCGCAGCAGCTCGCCGAGGTCGCCCGGGCCGCCGTGGAGCTCGATGGTGTGAAGCACATGGTGATGACCACCGGCACGCCGGCCACGCCGGACCGCGGCGCCCTGGTGCTGTGCGAGAGCGCGCAGGCCGTGAAGGCCGCGGTGGACCTGCCGCTGCAGGCGCAGTGCGAGCCGCCGGACTCGGACGCCTGGTTCCGGCGCCTGAAGGACGCGGGCGTGGACACGCTGGGCATGCACCTGGAAGTGGTGGGCGAGGCGCTGCGCCAGCGCATCCTGCCCGGCAAGGCCGAGGTGCCGATGTCGCGCTACTGGGACGCCTTCGAGGCCGCGGTAGCGGTGTTCGGCCGCGGTCAGGTGTCCACGTACCTGCTGGCCGGGCTGGGCGATTCGGCCGAGACGCTGCTGGCCACGAGCCGGCGGCTGCTGACGCTGGGCGTCTATCCCTTCGTGGTGCCCTTCGTGCCCATCAGCGGCACGCCGCTGGAGGACTACCCCGCCCCGCCGGCCGAGTTCATGCGCAGCGTGCTGGAGCCGCTGGGCCGCATGGTGGCCGAGGCGGGCCTGCGCGCCGGTGACATCAAGGCCGGCTGCGGGCGCTGCGCCGCGTGCTCCACGCTTTCCCGCTACGAAACGCCGCTGGCGGCCTGAGCCCGGGGAGCACGCGCATGAACCTGGTCCCCCACGCCGACCCGGGCACCACGGCAGTGCCTGCCTGGTGCGAGCTGCCCTTCACCTTCGAGCCGCGGGAGTTCCGCATCCAGTGGGCCAGCGGGCCCTGGATGCAGGCGCAGGCCCTGGCGCTGCGGCGCCAGGTGTTCTGCGACGAGCAGCGCCTCTTTCAAGGCGACGACCTCGACGACATCGACCTGCGCGAGCCCAGCACGCAGTTGCTGGTGGCGCTGTCCTGCTGGGGCGGGCAGCCCGCGGAGGTCGTGGGCACGGTGCGCATCCACGAGGAGGCGCGCGGGCGCTGGTGGGGCTCGCGCCTGGCCGTGCGGCACGACTGGCGCCGCCACGGCGCGCTGGGCAGCACGCTCATACGCCTGGCCGTGAGCAGCGCGCACGCGCTGGGCTGCACCGAATTCCTGGCGCACGTGCAGGCGCAGAACGTCCCGCTGTTCCGGCGGCTGCGCTGGCAGGTGCTGGACGAGGTGGCGCTGCATGGCCGCACCCACGCGCGCATGCGCGCCGACCTGGCGCACTACCCGCCCTGCGACACGCCCTATGCCGGCTTCGTCCTGGCGCAGGCCGCGCGCGGAGGCCGCCATGACTGATTTACAGGCGCTTATCGCCTCGCTGCGCGCCAGCCGCGGCTTCGCGCACAAGGGCGACATCGGCACCGTGCTGCGGCGCCTGGACCCGGCCACGGACGCGGGCACGGCCGGCACCGCCATGCCCAATGGCGACGACTGCGCGGCACTGCCGGACGGCCACGGCGGCTGGCAGCTGCTGGCCATCGAGGGGCTGGTGCAGGACTTCGTGCAGGCCTCGCCCTGGTTCGCCGGCTACAGCGCCGTGATGGTCAACCTCAGCGACGTGGCCGCCATGGGCGGCCGTCCCGTGGCGGTGGTGGACGCGCTGTGGAGCCCGGGCGAGGCGCAGGCCGCCGAGCTGCTGGCCGGCATGCGCGCGGCCTGTGAACGCTACGGCGTGCCGCTGGTGGGCGGCCACACCAACCTGCGCAGCGCCGCCGGGCAACTGGCCGTGGCGGTGCTGGGCCACGCGCGCCGGCTCATCTCCAGCTTCGCCGCCCGCGCCGGCGACCGGCTGCTGATGGCCGTGGACTTGCGCGGCCACTGGCACGATCCCTATCCCTTCTGGAACGCCTCCACCGAGGCGCCCCCTGCGCGGCTGCGCGAGGACCTGGCGCTGCTGCCCGCGCTGGCCGAGGACGGCTTGTGCGACGCGGGCAAAGACATCTCCATGGCCGGCGCGCTGGGCACGGCGCTGATGCTGCTGGAGTGCTCCGGCGTGGGGGCGCGCATCGCCCTGGACCGCCTGCCCCGCCCAAGCGGCGTGCCGGACTGGCGGGCCACTGGCGAAGCCGCCGACGCGGCGCGGCAACGCTGGCTCAGCGCCTTTCCCAGCTTCGGCTACCTGCTGAGCGTGAGGCCGGCGCAGGCCGGCGCGGTGGCCCGCCGCTTCGCGGCGCGCGGCATCGCCTGCGAGGACATCGGCGCGGTCACGGCCGAGAAGCGCGTGCTGCTGAGCTTGGGCGAGACCGATGGCGGCACGCCGCAGGAAGCCGGGCTGTGGGACTTTGCTGTTGAAACCTTCATGACCGGCCGGAGGTCGGCATGAGCGCGGGGCTGCGCATCGCGCTGCTGACGCACTCGGTGCTGCCGCGCGGCGGCGTGGTGCACACGCTGGAGCTGGCTGAGGCGCTCACGGCGCGCGGGCATGCGGTGACCGTCATCGCGCCGGCCGAGCCGGGGCAGCGGCTGTTTCGCGAGGTCGCCTGCCGCGTGGCGCTGGTGGCGCAGCCGCGGGTGACGGGCCCGCTGGTCGAGCAGGTTGGGCAACGCATCGCCGCGCTGGAAGCGGGGCTGCCGGCCGTGCTGCAGGCCGGCCGTTTCGAGCTGCTGCACGCCCAGGACAGCCTCAGCGGCAACGCGCTGGCCACGCTGGCGCAGCGCGGCCCCGGCCTGCCGCCCTGGGTGCGCACCGTGCACCACCTGGACGAGTTCCGTGAGCTGACGCTCGCGGCCTGGCAGGAGCGCGCCTGGCGCGCGGCGCACGCGCTGGCCTGTGTGAGCGACACGTGGTGCGAGCGGATGCGCCATGAGCACGGCGTGGCGCCGCGGCGCATGTTCAACGGCGTGAACCTCGCGCGTTTCACGTCCGCGCCGCAGGCCGGCGACGCGGCCACGCTGCAGGCGCTTGGGCTGGCGGCCGACGGCGCGCCGCTGTGCCTGGCCGTGGGCGGCATCGAGCAGCGCAAGAACAGCCTGCGGCTGCTGCGCGCCTTTGCCCACCTGCGCACCACGGACGCGGCGTGGTCCGGCGCCCGCCTGGTGATGGCCGGCGGTGCCAGCCTGCTGGATCACGGCCCCGCACTGCACGCCTGGAGCACCGCGCTGCGCGAGCTGGGCCTGGACGAGGGCCGGCAGGCCGCCGTGTGGCGCACCGGCCCGCTGCCGGATGCGGCCTTGCCCCCGCTCATGCGCCGCGCGCGGCTGCTGGCCCTGCCCTCGCTGGTCGAGGGCTTCGGCCTCGTGGCGCTGGAGGCGCTGGCCTGCGGCACGCCGGTGCTGGTGTCCGACCGGCCGCCCTTCACCGAGCACCTGGCCGGCTGCCCGGCCGTGGCGTGGTGCGACCCGCTGGACGAGCGCTCCGTCGCCGCCGGACTGCGGCAGGCCGCGCTGCTGCCGCGCCCGCCCACGCCGCCACGCGTGTGCCTGGAACACGGCTGGATGCGCAGCGCCGCCCTGCACGAGGCCTGGTACCGCGAGGTGCTGCGGCCCGCCACCACTGCCGACGCGCCCGTGCCGGCCCACCCCCCTGCCCTTGCCTGCCCCTGAAAGGAAAAACATGCCCGCCATGCACTACACGCTGCGCTGGCCCGATGCCAGCGAAACGGTCTGCTATTCGCCCTCGCTGGTGATCCAGGACTACTTCCAGCCCGGCCAGGCCTACGCGCTGGAGAGCTTCATGGCCCAACTGCGCGAGGCCACCGCCATCGCCAACGAGCGCGTGCGCGCCAAGTTCGGCTTCGCCTGCTCGCGGGCCGACGACCAGCTCAGCCGGCTTGAAGCCCAGGCGCGCCGCTGGGCCGGACAGCCCGGCGCACGCGTCGAAGTCCTCGGCTTCGGCCCCGCGCATTGAGGCGCCGCCCGCTTCCCTTTCCGCCCCCCACCGTCCATCCCTGAGAGCACACCATGAGCAACGCCTTCGAACCTTCCACCGCCACGCTGGCGCCGCACTACCCGGTCGTCGTCATCGGCGGCGGGCAGGCCGGCCTGTCGGCCAGCCACTACCTGAAGCAGCAGGGCATCGCGCACGTCGTCCTGGAAAAGCGCCGCGTCGGCCACTCCTGGCGCAGCGAGCGCTGGGACAGCTTCTGCCTGGTCACGCCCAACTGGCAGTGCCGGCTGCCGGACTTTCCCTACGCCGGGCCGCAACCCCAGGGCTTCATGCTGCGCGACGAGATCGTGGCCTACCTGGAAGCCTTCGCCGCCAAGGTGCAGCCGCCGCTGATCGAGGGCGTGGCCGTCACCCGCGTGAGCCGCCCGGCCGCGGGCGGCTTCGAGGTGGAAACCTCCTTGGGCACGTGCCGCGCGGACCACGTGGTGGTGGCCACCGGCGGCTACGACATCCCCATCGTCCCAGCCTGCGCGCATGCCCTGCCGGCCGACATCGTGCAGGTGCACTCCGTGGCCTACCGCAACCCGCAGCAGTTGCCGCCGGGCGGGGTGCTGGTGGTGGGCTCCGGACAGTCGGGCGTGCAGATCATGGAAGACCTGCACCTGGCCGGGCGACAGGTGCACCTGGCCGTCGGCTCCGCGCCGCGCTCGCCGCGCGTGTACCGCGGCCGCGAGGCCACCGAGTGGCTGCACGAGCTGGGCTTCTACCAGCTCACGGTGGACCGCCACCCCTTGGGCGACGAAGCGCGCCACAAGACCAACCACTACATGACGGGCCGCGACGGCGGCCACGAGATCGACCTGCGCCGTTTCGCGCTCGAAGGCGTCAAGCTCTACGGCACGCTGGACGACATCCGCGACGGCCAGGTCACGTTCAAGACTGACCTCACCCGCAACCTCGACGAGGCCGACGAGGTGTACTGCAGCATCCGCCGCGACATCGACAAGTACATCGCCAACGCCGGCCTGGAGGCGCCCGAGGAAGCCCCGTTCGAGAAGGTGTGGGCGCCGGCCGCGGACCCGGCCACGCTGGACCTGCGCGCCGCCGGCATCACGAGCATCGTGTGGGCCATTGGCTTTCGCGCCGACTACCGCTGGATAGACCTGCCGGCCTTCGACGGCCGCGGCCACCCGCGCTTTACCCGCGGCGTCTCGCCCGTGGCGGGCCTGTATTTCCTGGGCCTGCCGTGGCTGCACACTTGGGGCTCGGGGCGCTTCCTGGGCGTGGCGGACGACGCGCAGCACCTGGTGGGCGTGATCGCGCAGCGGCTGGCCGCCCCGCGCGAGGACCGAGCGCAGCCGCAGCGCGCCGCCGAGCCCGCCCTGACCTGACGCGGCACGGCCATGCGCACCGACTCCACTTGGGCCGCAACAGGCGAGCGCGGCGGCACGCCGGGCCCGGCGCAATCCGCACGGGACACGGCGGAGCTGCTCGTGGGCATGCCCCAGCTCAACAGCCTGGGCCTGTCGGAAAACTGGCTGCTCAAGGAGGCGGGCCACAGGCATTGGCAGCACCTGGCCGCCGGCCTGGGCTGCCGCCCCGGCGAGCTGCGCGACGCGCAGGGCCGCCGCGTCTATGCCGCCTTCACGCAGGTGCACCTGCGCGAAGCCCGCCTGCAGGACGTGCAGGAGGACCAGCGGCTGCGCTGGCACCTGGACGGCACGCGGGTTGGGCGCTCACGCCACTACAGCCGCCACCTGCTGGTGGGCGCCGATGGCGCGCTGGCGCGGCTGGAGATGCTCTCGGCCTTCGTGGCCCGCCAACGCGAGGGCGACAACCATTCGGTGCTGCGCGTGCCCATGGCGATCGGCGCCGGCACGCCGGACCCCGGCATCGCCGAGGAGGCGGCCGCTTGCGCAGAAGGCGCACGTGCCGTGCGCGCGGGTGCCTGGCTTGAACGCTTTGCGCTGGACGCCCACGCGCAGCCGCTGGCGGCGCAGGCACTGCGCCCCTGCCCGTCCAACGACTTCAACGGCGCCGGCCTGCTCTACTTCGCCAGCTTCCAGGCGCTGGCCGACAGGGCTCACTGGGCCTGGGGGCTGGCCGATGGGCAGGCGTCCGTGCGGGAGCGGCAAATGGTTTTCCACGGCAACGTGAACGTCGGGGAAATGCTGGAGCTGCGCCTGTTGGCCAGGCGGGCCGCCGGGCGCGGCCACTGGAGCTGGACCCAGGTGTGCCGCGGCGGCGACGGCCGGGTGATCGCCGATATCGCCACGCATTGGGCCCCCTGAACCCCAGCGCGCATCTAGACCCTGTGCCGCGATCCGCGCCACCCCAGATGCAGCGCGTTCATTGACGGCAGCCCAATTGGGCATACCGGCGCTGTGCCAGGGCATTGCCGTCCATGGCCATCAAATAGCCCAGGCTTTCGCATTCGGCTTTTTTGGCAGCCACCTGGCGCCAGCGGGGCGCGTCAGGATTTTTGGCAATTTGTCTGGCCGCTGGCCTGTCGTTTTTGGGAGACGGCGGCGAATACGCCAAGTTGAGGCGGGTGGCGCCGAAATTCGCATCGCATTCGCCGGGAACGGGTGCGCACAAGGCATTTCCAAACCAGGGCGCGGGGCCGGTTTTCTGCAAGTCTGAAAAGGACAGTTTCAGTACGCCGGCCTGTTCCTGCCACCCGGCACCGGTCAAATGGCGGGCCGACCTGGACACCATCACGCCTATATCGCGCTGGCCGGCACTTCCGGCCGCCAGGCGCGGCAAGGCGTCTATTTTCCAGACTTGCCCCCGTTCCATGCGCAAAAGAGATTTATCATCGGACGGCCACAGCAATTCCAGGCGCCCGCTGCGCTCGCCGGTGGCAAATACATAGAGAAAGCCAGGCTCGCTGGCCTTGATCGTGAGTTGGTTCTTGTTTTTCTGATTGTCACCCCCCTGCGTCACGACCACGCGGATATTCGGGTCACGCGCGTTCACGAGGCCGTCCAGCGCTTTTTGAGGATTGGGCGGACTGGCAAACCGCGCAGGCATCGTCAAGGGCTGCGTCTCGGTTTCCTGGGGCAAAGGCAGGGACAGCGCAGCCTTTTCAGGCGGGGCCACGGCGGGTGCGGTGGAAGCACTGGGCGGATAAGCCGGCGGCAGCGAGGCCGCAGGGTCCACATAAGCGGGCATTCCAGGCCCTTTGCCCGCCGCATACTTTGCCGGCCCAGGCTCGAAATTCCACAACATCAAGCCGCCCAGGCCCGCACACAGCGCTGCCGAGCCGCCGACCCATGGCAGGGCGCGCTGCCGCCCCAGCCAATGGGTGATTTTCCGAAAATCATGCTTGAAAAAGCGCAGCATGCCCGCGCCCTGGCGTGCGCGCTTGGCGGCTTCTTGCTTGAGGGTTTCCTGGGCATCCAGGTGGTGCAGCAACTGCAAGGCGGCCGAAATATTCTTGGGCCGCTGCTCAGGCCAGACGGCCAGGCAGCGGTCTATGAATTTCAAAAAGGCGGCCGAATAGCGATGGCGCCCGACGCGGGCGGCGCAGACCAGGGCATCGTTATTGACACGCGCCACGGACGCAATGGGCACCCGGCCCGATATTGCAAAATATAGCAGGGCCCCCAGGGCATATAAATCGGTCCAAGGGCCCTGCTTCAAATCGGGCGAATCGCTGTATTGCTCAAAAGGCGCATAGCCTGGCTTGAGCAGGCCGGCCAGGGCCTGTGTCGCATCGCCGATGTCGTGCTTGGCCGAACCGAAATCCAGCAGCACCGGCCGGTCGCCCGGCAACAGCAGGATATTGTCCGGCGCAATATCCCTGTGCAGCCAGCCCTGCTGGTGCACGATATCCAGACCCTCCATCACGCGCGTCATCACGGCCCGCAGCCACGGTTCGGAAGGCGGGGCCACCATGCCCTCCAGGCGCTGCTTGAGGGTTTGGCCTTCGTAAAAGGGCATCACCATGTAGGCCGTGCCCATATCTTCCCAAAACCGGTAGACCTCCACCAGGGAAGGATGCTTGAAATGGGCCATGCTGCAGGCTTCGCGAACGAAACTGCGCAAGCCCAGCTCAAAAGTCGCACGGTGCTGCTCGGAGATCGGCACGACGCAATGGTCCGGCAAGCGCTGCGCCAGGGATTGGGGCATGAATTCCTTGACGGCGACCTGGCGCTTCAATTGGGTATCAAAGGCCAGATACACGACACCAAAGCCGCCCTTGCCCAGAACCCGCTCAACCCTGAATTCCGCCAACATATGGCCCGCCGGCAGCACCCCGACCGGCCCGCCCTCGTTCAGGCCAGAAACATTTTTATTCTCTTCAGCAGGAGACATTTTCTCTCCCATTCAACGGCACACTCCAGCGCTCGACACGAGCAAGCAAAAGTTCCTGTTTCATCCTCACAAATTGAACGCGATACAACATAAAATAATCGTGATTTTTGCAATTGAATGTCAGCGATACATGGTTTTGCAATATTGCTGATTCAGAAATATGGCATCAAAATTTTCTGCACAGCCTATGGCCTGCACAGGCTACCCCATATGGTGTCGCATCACCCGTATTTGAACCGCAATGGTGCCAGTTTCTAAACAATAACCCCGGCGGCCCTCATTTCCACGCTGGAAAATGAGTTTTTCAGACCGCTTTCAGACCGCTGGCCTTTCAGGCCTTTTCTGATCCTAGCCATGCCCATGACCCGAATCACCCGGCGCCAGATTGCGCTGACGCTGGCCGGCGTGCCGCTGCTGTCCGCCCTGCCCCGGACCGCCACGGCCGGCGCGGACGCCGGCCCCGATGCGCTGACGCGCGCCCTGCCCGCCCTGGAGCAACGCCTGGGCGGCCGGCTGGGCGTGTACGTGCTCGATACGCAAAGCGGGCGCCAATGGACGTGGCGGGCCGATGAACGCTTTCCGATGTGCAGCACCTTCAAGGTGCTGGCCTGCGGCGCCGTGCTGGCGCGCGTGGATGCGGGTGAGGAAGCGCTTGGGCGCCGCATCCGTTTCAAGGCCGAAGACCTGGTCACCTACTCGCCGGTGACGGAGTTGCACGCGTCGGGGGGCGGCATGCCGTTGGGTGCGCTGTGCGAAGCCGCCATGACGCGCAGCGACAACACGGCCGCCAACCTCATCCTGCGCAGCCTGGGCGGGCCCGCCGCGGTGACGGCGTTTGCGCGCACCTTGGGCGACCCGGCCACGCGCTTGGACCGCTGGGAGACGGCGCTCAACGAGGCCCAGCCGGGCGACCCGCGCGACACCACCACCCCGGCCGCCATGGGCCGCAACCTGCGCACCCTGCTCCTGGGCCCGCACCTGGCGCCGGCCTCGCGCGAGCAGCTCGCGCGCTGGCTGCAGGCCAACCGCACGGGCGATGCGCGGCTGCGCGCCGGGCTGCCGGCGGCCTGGCGCGTCGGCGACAAGACCGGCAGCGGCGACTTCGGCACCAGCAACGACGTGGCCGTGATCTGGCCGCCGGGCCGGGCGCCCGTCATTGCCAGCGTCTACGTCACGGAGTGCGGCGCCGCGTTCGAGGACCGCAACGCCGCCATCGCCGACGTCGCGCGCGCCCTGCCCGCGGCGCTGGAGGCGGCCTGAGCGTCAGTCCTGGCGCAGGCCGATGCGCCTGGCCACGGCGCCCCAGGTCTTGCTGTCCGCCGCCAGCCGCTGCGCGGTCTGCTCGGGGCTGGCGGCCACCACCTCCTGGTCCGTCAGGCGCAGCCGATCCACCACGGCGCTGTTGCTCAAGCCCTGGGCCAGGGCGTCGTGCATGGCGTTGACGATGGGCTGCGGCGTGCCGCGCGGCGCGAACAGCACGAGCGAGAAGGTGGCGTCGAAGCCGGGATAGCCGGACTCGGCCACCGTGGGAACCTCCGGCAGTAGCGGCGAGCGCTTGGCGCCCGAGACGGCCAGGGCCACCAGGCGCCCGGAGCGCACGTGCGGCAGCACCGTGGGTGCGGCCAGGAAGCCGCAGTCCACCACGCCGCCGATGATGTCCTGCATGGCCGGCGCCGGTCCCTTGTAGGGCACGTGCGACATGGTGATGCCCGCCACCGAGCTGAACAGCTCGGTGGCCAGGTGTCCCGGCGAGCCCGCGCCGCCGGAGCCGTAGCTCATGGGCTTGTCCTTGGCGCGGCGCACCAGCTCGGTCACGGACTTCAGGCCCAGCCCGGGGTGGCACACCAGGGTCTGGCCGAAGCTGCTGGCGCGCATCACCGGCTGCAAGTCCTCCGGCCTGAAGCTCAGGCGCTGGTAGACGTGCGGGTTCACCGTGACGAGCGTGTCGGTGCTCCACAGCCAGGTGTAGCCGTCCGGTGCGGCGCGCGCGGCTTCCGAAGCGCCCAAGTTGCCGGCTGCGCCGGGCTTGTTGTCTATGACCAGCGTCTGCTTGAGCAGCGGCTGCATCTTCTCGGCGGCCGAGCGCAGCACGATGTCGCTTGGGCCGCCCGGCGGCAGCGGCACGATGACGCGTATCGGCTTCGCGGGCCAGGCCGCCTGCGCTTGGGCGGCCAGCGGCAGCGCCGCGGCCAGCGCCAGCAGGACGGGCAGGGTGCGCCGGGGGGACAGTGCCATTGGGCGGGCTTGGGCTTGCATCGTCGTCTCCTGGTGTGTGTCGAGGCTGGGGAGCTCAGAAGCTGTGGCGCAGGCCCACGCCCAGGGTACGGGCCGAACCGTCGGGGGGCAGGGCGCTGTTGGCGCCGAAGGCCCCCAGGAGGGCGGCGTTGGCGCGGCCGTTGTAGCCGCCGCTGCGGTCTTGCACGCGCGCATGGCGCAGGTAGAGCTCGGTGCGCCTGGACAGGGCGTAGCTCGCGCCCACGTTGAGGTGGTTGGTCCGGCCCTCGGCCTTCACGGCGCCCGTGGCATAGGCATGGCCGTTGTCGCGCACCTGGGCCACTTGGGCCACGAGGCTGAGCGCGCCGGCCACCGGCACGCGCACGCCCAAAGCGAAGCCCTGCGTGCGCGCCGTGGCCGCGGAGGGCAGCTCGTTGCGGTGCGACCAGTAGTTGCCGCCCACCTGCACGCCGCCCGCGCGCCACATTGCGCCCAGGTTGAAGGCCTGTTGTTCTGCCTCGCCGGCCGCCAGCGCCTGGCCGCCCTGGTGGAAGGCCGCGCTGGCGTCCAGATCGCCGGACTGCCAGCGCAGCAGCGCACCCAGGCTGCGCCGGGCCGTGCCGGCCGCGGGGATCCAGCCCGTCGTTGGTCCGGGTGCGACGGCGGCGTTTTCACCCGCGGCCACCGACACCGCGCCGGAGAAGCCGGCCAGCTTGGGCGTCCACCAGCTCACCTGGTTGTCCTGCCGGCTTTGCTCGCCGTTGGAGAGGTACATCGCAAACACCGGGGAGAAGGCGGAGAAGGCGTCGATGTCGCTGCCCTGCATCGAGTAATGAATGGGTGCGTACTGGCGGCCCAGGCGGATTTCCCCAGCTGTGGCCGAGGCCAGGCCGACCCAGGCCTGGCGGCCGAACAGCCGCCCGCCCTGCAACGCCGCGCCGGTGTCGGGAGCGAAGCCGTTTTCGATCACGAAGTGGGCGTTGAGGCCGCCGCCCAAGTCCTCGCCGCCGCGCAGCCCCCAGCGCGAGGCCGCGCTGCCGCCGCTGGAGACGCGGTTCACAGTGGGCTGGCCGGCGATCCGCGCCGATTCGACATACGCATCGACGAGGCCGAAAAGGCTCACGCCGGTCTGCGCCGACGCGGCGCCGGCACCGGCAGCCAGCACCGCGGCGGTGAAGGCGGACTTGTTCATGAAGGGGTCTCCCAGAGTGGGTTGCAGGCGGCCAGGGCCCGGCGGACGGGCCCGCGCGGGCGCCGCTGGATGGACAGGCAAGGGCAGGGCGGTGGCGCGTGGGTGGCGGGCGGGCGCCCGCTCACCACTCACCACTGGCCGAAGAACACGCCGGCCTGCTTGTGGCGGTTGGTGCGGGATTCGACGAAGGCGTCGCTCACGGTGGTGCGGTGCTTGCGGCGGGCCAGGAAGTCCAGCAGTTGTCCCCGTAGCGTCTCGCGCACGCCGGCATGGCTGGCGCTGCGCCCAAGGTCGTGGAACTCCTGCGGATCGGCCTGCAGGTCGTAGAGCTGCTCCGGCGCGTGCAGCCAGTACACGTAGCGCCAGCGTTCGGTACGCAGGGAGAAGGCGCGCGCCTCCTGCGGGCCGACCCCCACGAGCCGCCGCGCCTGCTTGAAGCTGTAGTCCAGCTCGGAATAGACGAAGTCGCGCCACTCCGGCGGCTCCTCGCCGCGCAGCAGCGGGCACAGGCTGCGGCCCTCGATGCGGTGCGTGGGCAGCGCCAGGCCCAGCGCGTCCAGGCAGGTGGGCACCACGTCCACCGCCTCGACGAAGCGCTGCTCGACGCGGCCGCGCGTGGCGTCGGCCTCGCGGCGCGGATCGACCACGATGAACGGGACCTTCTGCACCGTGTCGTGGAACAGCTCCTTCTCGCCCAGCCAGTGGTCGCCCAGGTAGTCGCCGTGGTCGGCGGTGAAGACGATGAGCGTGTCCTGCATCAGGCCGCGCGCCTCCATGTGCTCGAACAGGCGGCCCAAGTGCGCGTCGAGCTGCGCAATGAGGCCCTGGTAGGCCGGGCGCACCGTGCGTATGCAGTCCTCGCGCTGGAAGCTCAGGCTTTCCTCGCTCTGGCGGTAGGCGGCCACCACCGGGTGCTCGTCCTCGCGCTCGGCGGCGCTGCGCTGCACGGGCAGGCATTGGTCGGCCGTGTACATCGCGTGGTAGGGCGCGGGCGCCATGTAGGGCCAGTGCGGCTTCACGTAGCTCAGGTGCAGCACCCAGGGCTGCTGGCCCATGCGGTCCATGAAGCCCATGGCCTGGTCGGTCATGAAGGCGGTTTCGGAGTGCTCCTCGCGCACCCGCGCGGGCAGGTGGACGTTGCGCATGTGCCAGCCGCTGACCACGCGCCCCTGCGCATCCACGCCGGAGATGACGTAGTCGCTCCACGGGTCGGCGCTGTCGTAGCCCTGCGCGCGCAGGAAGGCGGGATAGCTGCTCTCGTTGCCGGGCGGGTGGTGGCCGTCGTAGCGGTCGATCTCCGTGAAGCCGCCGCGCTCCAGGAAGGTGCCCAGCGCCGACTGCCCGTCCAGCGCCAGGCGGGCCAGCCCCTCCTGGTCGGCCATGACGTGGGTCTTGCCGGCCAGGGCCAGCGTCCGCCCGGCGCCCTTGAGGTACTCGCCCAGGGTCACTTCGCCCACGGGCAGCGGCACGCGGTTCCAGGTCGCGCCGTGGCTGATGGGGTAGCGGCCCGTGTAGTAGCTCATGCGGCTGGGTCCGCACACGCCGCTGTTGACGAAGGCGTTGGCAAAGCGCACGCCGCGGCGGGCGAGGGCGTCCAGGTTGGGCGTGCGCAGGTAGGGATGGCCGCTGCAGCCGAGATGGTCCCAGCGGAGCTGGTCGGCCATGATGAAGAGGATGTTGCGAGCGCTTGACATGCCTCAACTCTAGGAACGCGACAATCGATTGTTGAAATCAACCGATGTAGGCAATGACCCTGAGCCGCCAGGCCGAGCGCCTCGATGAAGTGCTGAACTACCGCCTGACGCGGCTCATCGCGCTCAGCGGTGCGCCGGTGATCAGGCTGTGCGAGGGGCGCTACGGCATATCGCGGCGCGAGTGGCGGCTGCTGGCCCATCTGGCGGCCCAGGGGCCGCTGTCGCCGTCCGACCTGGCCGAGCAGATCGCGCTGGATCGGGCCCGCACCTCGCGCGCCATAGGCAGCCTCGCGGTCAAAGGATTCATTCAGCGCGTGGCGCTGCCCGGCGACAGGCGCCGCGCGCTGGTGGCCCTGAACGACAAGGGGCAGGCCCTGCACGCCGAGCTATTCCCGCAGGTGGCCGAACTCAACCGCCGGCTGCTGCAGGCGCTGGACGACGGGCTGCTCCAAAGCCTGGATGCCATGCTGCAGCGCCTCACCGAGCAGGCGGGCCAGCTCAACCACAGCTTTGCCACCGAGGTGCGCGCCGACAGGCACCGCGGCGGCGGCGGACGGCGCGGTTAGGCGGCCGGCGCGCCGGCTCGCAACCGCGTCCGCTCAAGAAGCTTCAAAGCGCTGCGAGCGCTGTGCCTGGCCGCTGTACCGTACAGCACCCTCCGGTGCGCAGCGGGTGCTGTACCGTACAGCACCGTCCACGGCGCAAGGGGTGCTGTACCGTACAGCGCCCATCTCGCTGTTCGGCCAGCCAACGCTTGTTCAGGCCGACTCTGACCGGCACCAGGTACCGCCGGCCGTCCTAAGTGCTTGTCGGCCTTGACTTCACCGTTCGGCTACCACGACAAAAGCAAAATGCTGGCACTTTCTGTTATAGAAGATTATGAATGCTTATCTGCCTTAAACCTAGTTTCCAGGAACAGGCGGATCTCTTGTGCCAGCCACGCCCGCAGCACGGCGATCTTCGGGTCGTTGCCCGCGCCGACGCGGTAAACCAGGTCGTAGCCGCGCTCGGCTTGCAGCCGGACGTCGGGAAAGGGCGCCCCGAGCCGGCCTGCGGCAAGGTCGTCTGACACCAGCGAGCTGCGCCCAAGGGCCACGCCCTCGCCGCGGATCGCCGCCTCCACGGCCATGCTGCCGTGGCTGTAGGCCGGGCCTTGCCGCGCACGGTGGCTGCGCTCGACGCCCGCGCGCGCCAACCACTGCGCCCAATCGGCCAGCATGCGGTCCTCGTGCAGCAGCGTGCAACCCAGCAGGTCCACCGGCGCGGCCAGGCCACCGGCCAACGCGCGGTAGGCCGGACTGCACACCGGCGTCACGGTCTCCTCCAACACCTGCTCGGCGGCGGCATGCGGGTAGTGCCCGCTGCCGTAGCGGATCGCCGCATCCACCTGGCCGTCGCGCAGGTCCACGTTGATGTCGGTCACGTCCAGGTGCACGTCGAGCTGCGGGCAGCGTTCCTTGAGCCGGTGCAGACGCGGCGCGAGCCAGCGGCTGGCGAAGGACACGCTGGTCTCACGCATTGTGTGAGAACAAATCGGTTGTCCGGCGCCGTGGCCTGGCGGCACCATCGCGGCCCTTGCCCACTGCCTGACGTCCGAGACGCCTGCGCCATGCCGACTGACACCTGGCTCCTGTTCCTGCTGACCTCCATCGGCATGTCGCTCTCGCCGGGCCCCAACGGGCTGTTGGCGATCACGCACGGCGCGCTGCACGGCCGGCGCCGGACGCTCTTCACCATCACGGGCGGGCTCCTGGGCTTCGTGCTGCTCATGGCGCTGTGCATGTTTGGCATCGGCGCGCTGCTCAAGACGTCGCTGCTGTGGCTCACGGTGCTCAAGTGGGCGGGCGGTGCGTACCTGGCGTGGCTGGGCATCAAGCTCTGGCGCTCGCCGCCGGTGGCCATGGAGGTCCACGGCGCCGGCCCTGCGGTCGGCGGCACCGCGCTCTTGCGCGAAGGGCTGCTGACGGCCGTGACCAACCCCAAGGGCTTGCTGTTCTTCAGCGCGCTGCTGCCGCAGTTCATCGACCCGCAGCGCAACCTCGTCGTGCAGTTCGCCGTGATGGCGGCCACCTACACGGCCACGGAGTTCGCCACCGAGTACGCCTTGGCCAGCGCGGCGTACCGCATCCGCCCATGGCTTGCGCGCATGGGGCGGCGCTTCAACCGCAGCTGCGGTGGCGTGTTCATCGCCATCGGCGCGGCGTTGCCGCTGCGCGGTTGACGCTCGGGTCACCATGAGGCTGCTGGACGTCAGGCACGTCCAGTTTCCAAAAGCATGACCTGCTGTCGATTTATACCCGGGTGTTATTGACGGCAGATTTTTACCCGGGCAAAATCCATGGCATGGAGCAAACCATGGATCAGACCTACACCGCCTTTGTCGAGGGACGCCACGTGGCCACCGGACCTTTGCAGGAAGTGGCCGTGGCGGTGCTGCGTGTTCAGCAAGCGCAGCCCACTGTGAACCCGCTCGTGTTCAGCGATGCGAGCGGCCGCGCGGCCGACCTGGACCTGCGCGGCGGCGAGCACGCCGTGGCGGCGCGCTACGCCGTGGCCGAGCCGGCACAGGCCCCCAAGGGCCGTGGCCGGCCGAAGCTGGGCGTGGTCGCGCGCGAAGTGACGCTGCTGCCGGAGCACTGGGAGTGGCTGGCTGCGCAACCGGGTGGTGCTTCCGTGGCCTTGCGCAAGCTCGTCCACGAAGCACGCCGCAGCGGTGCCGACCGGGACCGCGCCCGGCAGGCGCGGGATCGCGCGTATCACGCGATGTCGGCGCTCGCGGGCGACCTAGCCGGTTTCGAGGAGGCCTCGCGCGCGCTGTACGCGGGCGACATCGAGCGTCTGCGGGCGCAGATGGCCCCCTGGCCCGCCGGCGTGCAGGCCTACGTGCTGCGCTTGGCCGAGCCCGCAGCGGGCTGAGCCGCCGTTTCCCTTTTTCTTGAGCCAGTGGGCCGCTTGACGGTCCAGGCACCGCGCTGGGCGTGCGCCGGGACCAGCAGGCATGTCCCGGCCTGTCCTGCCACCTCGCAGGCCGTCATCACCATCGAAAGGAATTCAGATGAACGATTCCATCTCCCCGGCGTCGCGCTCGGCGCGGCGCGTGGCTGCACGGCAGGCGCGCGACGCCTTTCCACCCATGGGCGTGTATGCCATCCGCGACCGGGAAAGCGGGCAGGTGCTGTTGGGCGCCAGCCGCAACGTGCACGCAGCGCTCAACCGTGCCCGCTTCGAGTTGCGCATGCGCTCGCATCCCAATCGCACGCTGCAGGCCGGGTGGGACCGCAGCGGCGCCGAGCGCTTTGTGTTCGAGGTGCTCGAACTGGTGAAGGAACGCGACGACCCGGACTTCGACTACGCCAGCGAACTGCAAGCGCTCAAGGACTTTCATCGCCTGGCGCTGGCCGAGGCGGCGGGAGCAGACCATGCATGACCCCTCGCCGCAGGCCTGCCTGGAGAGGCGACTGGAGCGGCATTTGGAGCAGGCCGCCCTGGGCAGGCGGCCCGCCCAAGGTCAGTTGCTGCCCGCAGCAGCGGCCAGCGCCTTGTAGTCCGTCTTGCCGCTTTCAGTGAGCGGCAGCGCCTGCAGCCACTTGAAGCGGCCGGGCAGCATGTAGGCCGGCAGGATGCGGGCCAGTTGCTCCCGCAACGTCGATTCATCCAGAGGCTGCGACCCGGTCCAGCAGCAGACCAGCCCGGAGGCGGCGCCCGCAGGCGCGGGCTCGGCAACGACGGCGGCCTGCGTGACCCCTTGCAGCGACGACACGGCCAACTCCACCTCCTGCAGCTCGATACGGTAGCCCTTGATCTTGACTTGCCTGTCGGTGCGGCCGAGGTAGCACAGGCCCCAGCGCGGGTCATCGCGCACGAGGTCACCGCTGCGGTACCAGCGCTGCCCGCCGATCGTTGTGAAGGCACGCAGGTCCTGCGCGGGCTGATTCCAGTACGCCGAGCAAACCTGGCTGCCAGCCAGCATCAGTTCGCCTGCGGCACCCGGCGACGGTGCGTGACCTTGCTCCTCACACAGCAGCACCTGCTGGTCTTTGAACGGCTGGCCTATGGGCACCACCTCCGGTAAGGGCTGGGACAGGTCGATGGGGAAATGGGTGAAAGCCACCGTCGCTTCAGTGGGGCCGAACAGGTTGACCAGCTGTGCGTGCGGCGCCGCCTGCTGCAGCCCGCGAGCCACGCTCAAAGGCAAGGCCTCACCACCCAGAAAAACCAGGCGCAGCGTGGACAGGCTGCCGGGCTTGAGCAGCCCCTTGGCTTGTGCCATGGCCACGGATGAAGGCACCGCCAGCAGCGAGGTGACGCCAAGCTCAGCTGCGTAGCGCGGCCACATGAGCGCCGCGCGTGTGGGCACGACGCACAAGGTCGCCCCGACCCACCAGGCGCCTACCCATTCATGCACCGAGGCATCGAAAGACAGCTCAGCCAGTTGCGCGACCCGGTCATGCGAATGCAGCGGGTAGCACTGTCCCAGGTTTTCCAAATAAGCCGACAAGTTCCGGTGCGTGACCGGCACGCCCTTGGGCTCGCCGGTACTGCCCGATGTGAAAATCACATAGGCCAGCGCCTCGCCGTCCAGCGCCTCGCAGGGTGCGGGCCATGCAGGCCCGGAGCCCACCCAAAGGCTGCGGCTGGCCAAGCCGTCAGTGCGCCCTGCCAGCACCGCCACGACACCGGCGAGCTGCAGCATGCGCTGCGCGCGCTCCGGCGGCACCTTGGTGCCGATGGGCACGTAGGCCGCCCCGGCCCTCCAGATGCCCAACATGTGCACGAAGTCTTCTGCACCGCGCTCGCCCACCACCGCAACGCGGTCGTTGGGGCGCACGCCGCGCACGCGCAGCGCGTCGGCCACGTCACCGGCTCGCGTCCACAGCTCATCAAAGGTCAGATGCCTGCCGTCGGCCACCAGCGCCACCCGCCCCGGCTGCGCCCGCGCCACCGACTCCAACCGCGCCAGCAACGGGCTCACCGCCGGCTCCGAGCCACGCGAATGGCGCTGAACAAATCGCCCACGCTGCGAATGGCATCGATCTCGGCGAAGCGGAATTCAATGCCCCAACGCGCCTCGCAGGCCAGCAGGATTTCCACGTTCGCCATCGAGTCCCAGCGCTCATGGTCCCCGGTGACCATCTGCGGCTCAAGCGTCAACGCGGGTGCCATCAATACCTCGCGAAAAATCTCCTCGACGCCGGCCTCCACGCCATCTTCGTTGTGTCCGCAGCTTTGCATTCCAGCGCTGCTCATCGCTTGAAAGCTCCGGGGACAAAATGGTCGTAGGCAGCGGCCACAATGCGATCCCACTCGTCAAAGCAGGTGTGGGGCATGTTGTTTGACAGGTATCCCACCACGCGGCACGGCGAAGCCACGCTCACGCTGCCCCCAGGGTGCTGGGCGTCCGCCCGGACCACGAACAAGAATCGCCGCGCGCCCAGCGCGCGCATGGCGTCCTCCACGGCTTGCATGTCGGCCGTGGCCAAAGGACCATCGTCCTTGCGCACGAAAATCTTGTGGCCTGCCTGGGCTTCTTCCAGAAACTTGCGCGCCAGAAAAGTCTGGCGCTTGACCAGCTTGGCCAGGAAAGCATCCGGCGAAATGTCGCTGCGCCGCACGCCGGTGTGCGATGCCGTGCCGTATCGCGACTCGTTGAGAAAATATTCCACGTCGGCATTGCCGCCCAACGAATAGTGTTCTGGCGCATCAAAACCCTGCAGGCGGTCGGCCAGGAGTCTCACCAGTTCAGGCAGCTTGACGCTGGTCCACCTGAATAACGACAGCGGCTCCGCACCGCGTTTGCGCTGCACAAAGCCGAATTCGCAATTATTTCCCAGCGCAACAAACTGCTCGTAGATATAGCGGAAGTTATAAGCCTCGGGCAAGCCGACGTTGCCCAGCCCAAGCAAATCTTGTTTGTCGAGTTGCGCCAGCTCTGCGGGGTCGTGCAAGGACAACAGCTTGGCACGGACCTCTTCCAATATCGAGTTGTATGACGCGCCCTGCACACGGCGTTGAGCACGTATGTCTGTTAGCGCTGCGAGCGTCGGCGCAGGCCCCTGCAGCGTGACCATCAGGCTCAGCCAAACGCTCAACAGCCCCGCCTCATGCGGCAGCTTTACCAGCGTGCGGGAAACAAGATCGAAGGCTCCGCGCACGTCTCCCGCACCCGCCATACAACGGGGCCGGCTGCACAGTGCCGCCAAGTGGCCGGGGTTGACGGCCAGCACGCGCTCCCATATCACCAGCGCTTGCGTGTAACGCCCCAGGCTCTGATGGCAGTGCGCCTCGATTTCAAGCACTTCGAGGTCGCCGCGAAGCAAATCCGGCAGCCTCAGGATGCGGTCCAGCGCCTCCTGAGGCTTCCACGCATCCCGCAGCGCTCGCAACTCGTCTACAGGGGCTTGCAGTTGTGCCAGGAAGTCAAAGTTGAAGTCGAAATTCATAGTCCGAATAGACCTATGTTAAGGCAGCAAAGACTACAAAAACATTCCCGCGATAGCCTTTCAGGCAGCCTTCAAACTGCGAAATTCATTGAACAAAACACAATTTGTGCACGACGCCTATGCATACCTGGTTTCTGTGGAACTATCGAATGACACACCACGTCTAGGATCCGAGGGTAGGCTGCCAAGGCATAGAAACCAGCACAATCTGTGCTTTTCAATGAAAAATAAATTAATTGGCCGGTGGGCTGGCCGCTCCTGAAGAATGGAAGAAACCTGCCAGCTGCAAATTGCGCTGTGAGATATCCAAGATGCGGGCGGTGGTTTCGCTGCGATGGTGGGAGAGATAGGAAAAATAGTAGGGAACCAGCGGCAGCTCGGGTTTGGGCCTGAGCACTTTGACCGCATTGGCGAGGACATACGGTCTTGCAATAGAGGCCGGCAGCACCGCGATGGCGTGTCCCGATACGACCAGCGAAACCATGAGCGAGAGCGAGTTGCACGCGCTGTAGTCCTCGAAGGCGTAGCCTTCTGAAGCGAGCCATCGCGACGCCGAGGCGTGCAGCGTCGAGGGTGGCGCATTGGACACGATGCGATGGCTCAGCGCATGGGCCGGCAGGAAAGCATCGCCAGCGGGCACCATGAGGTCCACGGGCGCCACCCACTGGTGCTCGGTGAGGCCCAGGAACTGGCTTGTCACGTCCGGTTGGCTGCTTTGCCCGGTGTGCAGGGCCACATCGAGTTCGTGGTGGTTGATTTTTTCCAGCAATTGGGCCCCGCCGCCAACCGTGAGGTCGACTCGCAGCGCGGGGTAGCAATCTTTGAGGTCCTTGAGTATCTGCGGCATGCCCACCGTGGCGCAGGACTCGTCCACTCCGATGCGGATCAGGCCGGTGATGGTGCGCCGCAAGTCCAGCCGCGCCATCTCTTGTGCGGAGGACATGACGCGCTCCGCATAGACCAGCACGTTGCGGCCCAGCTCGGTAACCACCAGCCGCTGGTGCTGCCGCTCGAACAACTGGATGCCCAGCTCCTCTTCCAGATCACGGATGCGATGGGACACCGCCGGCTGCGTCAGGTGAAGGTGCCGCGCCGCCGCGTGCACCGTGCCAAGACGGGCGGTCCACACGAAAGCCGCCAGTTGGTGCAGGGTGAAGCGCATTGATTAGAAATCCGAATCAACGATGCACAGAATTTATCAATATCTGTAAAGAGGCCGCCTTCATACCATTTCTTCCATTCAACAAGGGCGACGTACCAAATGAGTGGAATTGAACTGGGCACCCTGCCGGCGCGATGCGACCTGGCACTCCTCGCGACCCTTTGCGAGGCCGAGCCCGCGACCATCGGCCATTTCCATGACCTCGGCTTCCTGCACCGGCGCATTCGGACGGTGGCCGGCACCAGGCGAACCGCGGGCGTGGCCGTCACCGTTCGTTGTGAAGGCAACGATGGTTCCATCCTTCACCACGCGCTCGGGCAGTTGCGGCCCGGGGATTTCCTGGTGGTCGATCGTGCGGGCGACGAGGCCGTGGCCTGCCTGGGCGGTGCGAGCGCCCTGGCCGCGCAACTGCGCGGTGCGGCCGGTGTCGTGGTGGACGGCTGCGTCACCGACATCGACGAGCTGCGCCAGATCGGATTGCCGGTCTGGGCTTGCGGGCTGAGTGCGCGCACCACCCGAAGCGGCGGCGCGGCGGGCAGCTTCTGCCGGCCGGTGCAATGCGGCGGCGTGCAGGTGAGCGCGGGCGACCTGGTCCTGGCGGACGAAAACGGCATCCTGATCATGTCGCCGCACGAGGCCCGCGGCCTGGCCGAGCGGGCCATCGAGATGCAGCGGGCCGAGCAGTCGACCCTGGGCCGGCTGCGCGCGGGCGAAAGCTACCCGGCCATCTTGGGCACCGCGCTGCGCGGCGAGGAGGTGCAGGCATGAGCCCGAGCAATACGCAGACCCTGCCCACGGCGTTCCCGCCGATTGCCGAGCTGGCGCGCGCCCTGCGGTCAGGGGAAACCACGTCCGTGGCCCTGACGCGCGAGTGCCTGAACCGCATCGAAGCGCACGACGGCCACTTGCACAGCTTCATCGAGGTCTACGCGGCAGAGGCGCGCGCCGCCGCCGCGCAGGCCGACCAGGACATTGCCGCAGGCCGCTGGCGCGGCCCGCTGCACGGAATTCCCGTGGCGCTCAAGGACCTGATCGACGTGCAAGGCCGGCCCACCACGGCCGGATCGCCGCTGCTGCACGCCAACGTGGCCCATGAAGATGCCGAGATCGTCAAGCGCATCCGTGCGGCAGGCGGCATCGTCATCGGCAAGACGCACATGGTGCAGTTTGCGCTGGGGGCCTGGGGCACCAACGCGCACATGGGCACGCCGCGCAATCCAGCCGGCAGCGCCGACGACACCCTGGTGCCCGGCGGCTCCAGCAGCGGCTCGGCCGTGGCGGTGGCGGCCCATCTCGTGCCCTGGGCGGTCGGGTCGGACACCGGCGGCTCCGTGCGCGTGCCCGCGGCCTTTTGCGCGATCGTGGGCTTCAAGCCGACCATCGACGCGTTGCCGCGCAAGGGCGTGTACCCACTGAGCGATACGCTGGACAGCCTCGGGGTGCTGGTGTCTTCGGTAGACGATGCGCGGCAGTGTGCGATGGCGCTGCACCTGGACGTCGCCGCAGGCGAGCCGGCCGGCATGCGCATCGGCTACCTGCAAGACGACGAGCTGGCGCCGCTGGAACCCGCCGTGGCGCAATGCCTTGCACACAACCTGAAAGCCCTGGAGGGCGCGGGCTTCACGCTGGTGCCTTTCAAGTTCCCCGCGGCGCTGGCGGCCTTCAAGGCGGTGACCAACGCCATCATGATCGCGGAAGGTGCCGCCGTGAACGACCGCTTCCTGGACGACCCCGCGTTGCCCATCGATCCGTCGGTGCGGCCGCGCTTCATCGATGCCAGGTCAACCAAGGTCGTCGAGTACCTGAAAGCCCGGGACACCGCGGTCCGCTGGCAGCAGCAGTTTGCCCAGGAGATGGCGCGGCTGGAGCTGAGCGCCATCGCGATGCCGGTGACCGCCGGCCCCGCGCCGCGGATCGAGGAGGTGGACCACAACCTGGCGCCGGTGCACTTCACGCGACCGGTCAACCTGCTCGCCCTGTGCGGCATCTCGGTGCCGGCAGGGCAGGACGGGCGTGGCCGCCCCATCGGTCTGCAACTGGTCGGCCGGGCCGGCCACGACTTCACGCTGCTGGACGTCGCAGCGCAGGTCGAGGCGGCGCTGTGCGCCAGCCTCGCCAACAAGCCAATTTGCGCTTGATGCAAACAGGAGCAACGACCATGCTGAAGAAAGTGCTCATCGTGCTGCTGGCCTGCGGCGCGCAGCTCACGCTGGCCCAGGACTATCCCGGCAAGCCCGTGAAGCTCATCGTGCCGTTTCCGCCGGGCGGCAGTGTGGACATGGTGGCCAGGCTGGTGGGCAAGAGCCTGCAGGACTCGCTCAAGCAGCCCTTCCTGGTGGAAAACAAGCCCGGCGCCTCGGGCAACATCGGTGCAGCCTTCGTTGCCAACTCGACACCCGACGGCTACACGCTGCTCGTGGGCAGCGCCGGGGTCTTCGCCGCCAACCAGTACCTGTATGCCAACCCGCCCTTCGACCCGCAAAAGGCTTTCGCGCCCATCATGCGCATCGTGGACCAGCCCAACATCCTGGTGGTGAGCCCGCAGTCGCCGGCGCACAGCGTCAAGGAGCTGGTGGCGATGGCCAAGGCGCAGCCGGGCAAGGTCAGCTTCGGCAGCGCCAGCGTGGGCTCGGCCCAGCACTTCTCGACCGAGATCTTCATGCAGCAGGCCGGCGTGGAAATGCTGCACGTGCCGTACAAGGGCGGAGCTCCCGCGCTCAACGACCTCATGGGCGGACAGATCGACATGTTGTTCGACACGTCGCCCACCGCGCTGCCCTACGTCAAGAGCGGCAAGCTGCGCGCGCTCGCCATCACCAGCAGCCAGCGCTCGCCGCTCCTGCCGGACGTGCCCACCATGAAGGAAGCCGGCTTTCCCGCCTTCGAGGTGGTGACGTGGACCGGCATCGCGGCGCCGGCCGGGACACCCAGGCCCGTCATCGACAAGATCAGTGCGGCCATCCGCACGGCACTGCAGGGCAACCTGAGCCGCCAGCTTGCCGAGACCTCGCTGATTCCCGTGGGCGACTCGCCCGAGGCCTTCCGCGAGTTCATCCGCAAGGACGCCCAGGGCTACGAAGCGCTGGTCAAGTCGGCGCACATCACGCCGCAGTAAGCGGCAATCCCCTTCCTCCCCGTGTCGCCCCACCCAGCGGGGCGCGATCACGCCTGCCTGATTGGATGCACATGAAGACCGTACTGCTCTCCCTGTTCTCGGCTGCCTCACTCCTGGCGTGCAGCGCAGCGCATGCCGGCGACTATCCGGACCGGTTCGTCCGCATCGTGGTGCCGTATCCGGCCGGCGGCGCTTCCGATGCCGTTGCGCGCATGGTGGGCCAGCGGCTCGGCCAGCGCCTGAAACAGCCGGTCGTGGTGGAGAACAAGCCCGGAGCCACCGAGCAGATCGGGGCCAGCTACGTCGCCAAGTCGGCACCCGACGGCTACACGCTGCTGCTGGCCTCGACCGCGGGACTGTCCGTCAATCCCACGCTCTACAAGGGCCGGCTGCCCTATGACCCGGAGAAGGACTTTGCGCCCATCGCCATGGTCGTGACGCTGCCCAGCGTGGTCATGGTCAACCCCAGCCTGCCGGTGAGATCCTTCAACGAGCTGCGGGCCTACATCAAGGCGTCGCCGCAGCCGATGAGCTACGCGTCCAGCGGCGCGGGCAATCCCAGCCATCTGGGCATGGAGCTTTTCAAGCGGGTGGCGGGCGTGGAGCTCACGCACGTTCCCTACAAGGGCGGCGCGCCGGCGCTTCAGGACGTGATGTCCGGCCAGGTCCCGGTGATGATGGCGATCGGCCCCGAGTCCATGCCCATGGCAAAGGCCGGCAAGCTGCGGGCGCTGGCGATCACCACGTCCAAGCCGTCACCGGCCTATCCAGGGTTGCCCACCGTGTCGGAGAGCAGCGGCTTTGCCGGCTTCGAGCTGCTGCACTGGTTCGGCCTGCTGGCACCGGCGCACACGCCGGACGCGGTGGTTGCCATGCTCAACAAGAACGTCAACGAGATCCTGAACGAACCGGAGATGAAGGCCAAGCTGGTGGAGATGGGCCTGGAGATCGAGGGCGGAGCGCCTCAGAAGCTCGCCGACACGATGAAGCGCGACCGCCTGAAATGGGAAAAAGTCATCGCGGACGCCAACATCCGGCTCGACTGATGAACCGCACGCACGATTCGCAAGCTCGTATGGAGACGCACATGGTATTCGGTGGAACGGGCATCCTGATGTCCTCGATGCAGGTCCTCGCGCAAGAGGAGGACGACTTCAACCTGTGGTTCGACACGGAGCACCTGGCCGAGCGCGTGGCGATCCCGGGCTTCCTGGAGGCACGGCGCTACGAGTCGCTCAGCACGCCGGTGCGGTACCTGCAGATCTACAACGCGGTGGATTTCGAGGCCCTGGACAGCGCGCCCTACCGTGCAGCACTGGCCCATCAGACGCCGTGGTCCCTCCATCACATCGCCCGCTTCATCGCGCCGACCCGGGTGGTCGGGCGCCTGGTGCACAGCCGTGGCCAGACGCGGGGCGCCGGCGTGGCGCTGGTTCGGCTGCGGCCCAAGGAAGGCGCCCGCATGATGCCCAGCCTGGAGCCCTATCTGCGGATGCTCGACGTGCCTGGCGTGGTCTGCGCTCATTTCGTCGAAGGAGATCCGGAGCTGTCCAAGCCGGTGACGGTCACGGGCGCTCATCCCGGCAGCGGTGACGACTACATCATCATCGAATGTGCAGGCGCCGACGTGGCCCAGCGGGTCGCCAGCCAAATGGACCAGCCCAGCAGCAGCTATGGCGAGCTGGTGGAGGTCGCGGCGTACCGCTTGCGCACAGACCTGACCGCCTACGCTCTTGCTCGAACAAGGCAGGACCAGGCCTGTCCCCATCGAGGGTAGGACGCGCCATGCCGGCCAACGGCAGGCGGCTCAAATCAGCACGGCACCCCAATGCGGGTAATCCTTGACGGGCCGCGCGAGATGGACCCAGGCCGCCGCTTCCGTGACGGTGTTCCACATCAGCCAGGCAGGATCGTCAGGGCCGCTGACCGGCGCCCAAATCTCGTCGTCGATGAGGCGCGTGATGGTGAAGCCGGCGCCATCCTCGAGCTCCTGCACGTCGATCTGGCCGGTAGACAGGTGGGGACCAAAGCCGTAGCGGCTGGGCCGGGCAGAAAACTTGATGCTCATGGGCGGGCTCCTTCTGGTGCGTCAACCCTGTGTCATGGCTTGCCGGTCGGGCGCTGCAGACCCGTTCAGGCCAGGGCGGATTCTTCAGCGACCGCTGCGTCCGCCGAGGCTTGAGCCTTGCGGGTGCCCTTGGCCATGTACATGCGCTTGTCCGCGGCGTGCAGCAAGGCGTCTATGTCCTGCCCATCCTCGTGCAGCATGGCGACGCCGACGGAGGCGCCGACGCACACTTCGACGTTCGGGGCAAGCTGGATGGGCCGACACAGGCGTGCGCAAGTGCGCCGTGCGATGGCCGCAGCCTCCTGGCGGGAGGCCACGCAGGGCAGCACGGCGATGAACTCGTCGCCGCCGACGCGCGCCACGGCGTCGCCACTGCGGAATTGCTGCTGCAACCGCTGCGTGATGGCCTTGAGCACCTGGTCGCCTGCGTCGTGGCTGTAGTGGTCATTCACCAGCTTGAAGTCGTCGAGGTCAAAAGCCAGCACCGCGATACCGGCTTCTCCAGGGCCCTTCGTGGCCATCTTCGCCAACCACTTGTGCAAACCGCGCCGGTTGAGCAGGCCGGTCAGCGGGTCCAGCAGGGCCGCGTCCTGCAACTGGTCGACTTCCTGCTGGCCCAGGCGGATGAGCTGCCCCGAGTACCGCATCGTCCAGAACATGATGGCGACGAAGGCGCCGCCGACGGTCAGGAGCAGGGCCTCGCTCAGGCCCCTGCGCTCTTCCTCGACGGTGCGCCGGGCGGCCAGGAGATCCCGCTCGGTCATTTCAATCTGGTCCAGCACGGTCCTGAGCCCGGCCGTGATGTCCAGTCTTGTCTGCGCGATGGTCATCTCCCGCAGCGTTTCCGGCCCTTGCTGCTGGGCAATGTCGGCGGAGACAAGGTAGATGCTCATGACCTCGTCCAGCTCCTTCATCACCAGCTGGACCCGCGGGCCTTGCAGGGCGTCGGCAGCCGTCAGCGCCTGCAGCCGGGCAGCCGCTTCCGTTGCGCTTGCCGCGGACTTTCTGACGCGCGGCAGCATGTCCTTGGAGGCATACATGCCATAGCTGCGCAGCCACACCCCGGCGCGCAGCGAATTGGTGCGCACTTGCTCGATCTCATTGAGCACCTCGTGCGAGTGATCCACCGCTTGGCCAGCGGCCTTGTATTGCAGGAGGACGGCGTACAGCGCCGCGCCCAAGCCAATGACCAACAGCAAGGCCGCGAGCTGTGTGAGCCGCAGGATGCGGGCGATTTTGTACAGCATGTGCATATGGGCCACCGACGGCAAACAAGCGCAGCAGGCCCCAGATCGTTTGTTTTCAAAGGCGATGTACAACGCTTTGAGCCGCAAAGCATGGCGAAAACGATGCGCCGCCTTCGGCGCCCTGCAACTGCCGACCTCAAGCGTGAATTACGTCATGGACGCGCAGGCCCTGCGCCCGGCCACGGCCATGTGAACCGAGATATTGCGCAGCGCTTTTTTCCTGCGGTCACGCCGTTTGAGTCGCCTGTGTCCGCACGCTGTGCGCCAGCGCTTCGCGCCGTGAAGGGCGCGCAGCCGCAGGCCTTCGGGAAGCAAGGGCAGGTCTTCCGGGAGATGCCGTGGGCGAACCTGCCGCCTCCCCACGAGGAAACGCTCATGAAACTGCTTTTGGGCACCTTGCTGGCCGTCGCGTCCATTCCCGCCATGGCGGAGGCCTCGGCCACCGCCAGCCTCACCGAGCTGCGCTACGAGCTGGTGGACCTGGACCCCAACGACGGCATCACGCCTACCGTGAAGTTCACCGGCCAGTCCCTGGTCCGCGTCAAAAGCGGGGGTTACTGCACCGGTTGCAAGGACTTTGGCAGCTTCACGGAGCCGGCCAGCGTCAGCTTCCCCGACGGCTCGGCCGCGGCGTCGCAGGCGGGACTGTCCGCCTTCAGCCAGTCGGGCAGCTTCGGCTTCACGGCGGAAAGCCTCCCGTACCTGGGTTCGGACCGCTACCAACTCAAATCCATAGCCATCTACCAGGGTGCGCTCGGCATGCCGCTGTTCCAGTTGTCCGCGCACACCGGGCTGCGCATCACCGGGCAGTACACGCTGGATGCCGAAGTCGACCCCTACCGCAACCCCTCGCCCCTGCTGCGCGGCCTGGAATACGGCACCGCCAGCGTGTTCTTCTCCTCCCGCTTCATCGACGGGGACGACGCCTTGCGCTCCATCACGGCGAAGTCCGACTGGAAGTCCCCGGCGGACAGCGCGCACGAGAGCGGGGAAATCTCGGTGCTGATGCGCAACGACCTGAGCCACCAGGCGACGCTGTGGGGCAAGTGGGGCGTGATCGCCTCGTCCGCCGTGCCGGGCGTCCCCGAGCCCTCGACCTATGCGCTGATGCTGGCCGGCCTGGCCCTGGTCGGCGTCACGGCACGGCGGCGGCAGGAGCGGCGCGAACGCTGACGCGGTAGGCCCAGCGGCGCGGTGCGCCAAATGTCAAGTTGAGCCGCTGGTTTTGCGCCGGATGCACTGATGTAGCGGGTTCGTGCCTTGCTGCGCCCATGTCTTGCCAGTCGCTGGCGTTGCTGCGCTCTTCAGCGCAGTCCCGGCCACCAGAAGTACGGGCCGGGCCACGGAAGTTCGTTCCATCAGTTCAGGAGACCGCAAATGAAAGCCACAACTGCAATCCTGAGAGCGATCCTGGCGGCCGCCCCGGCAGCCCTGTACGCGGGCGCGGTGCTTGCCCACGTGGGCAACCTCGACGGCCGGATGACGGGCGGGGGCTCCTTCTTCTGCAATGGCGTGCGCATCACGCACGGCTTTACCTTGCATTGCAAGGAAGGAGAGGGGCCCAACCGGCTGGAGATCAACTTCAGCGGCGGCAACCACTTCCACCTCACGGAGCTCACCGACGTCAATTGCCTGGACAACCCGGCGCTGGACCCCGGCCAGCCGGTGGTGAGATTCGACACCTTGGTGGGCAGCGGCGTGGGCACCTACAACCAGGAGCCGGCCACCATCGAATTGGCCTTCACCGACGCGGGCGAGCCCGGCGGCACGGTGGGTTCATTCCCTCATGACGTGGCGGCCTTCTCCATCACGCTGGTCGGAGAAACCAAGCCCGTCATTTCCTGCGGCAAGACCCAGACGGATCCGCCCAGCGGGCCGCCGCTGCGTCAGGGCAACCACCAAGCGCATCCTGCGATCAACAAGCCTTGACGGAACTGGCCGGGCCCAAGGGGAGCCGTACCCACGGCTTGGGTCTGGCAGCACGCCGACTGTCACCGGAGTGTGAACTCCCGGGATGGACCGCTGCAGGGGTGGACATGGTCTGACGATAGTCAAACCACCACCCCAAGAAAGCAGGCTGGCCGCTTCCATCAGCACGACGTACGCCACTTGAGGTTCCAGGGGGTTGCTGCCCACGGCAGCGGCGGCCATCGCCCATGCCGGCAACGGTGAAGCCTTGGCTTGCCGACGTGGGCCGCTCCCTGGAGGCCCTTGCCGAACGACCATGCGGCTGGACTGTCGTCACACGGGGCCACCGGTGACGCAGCGGGCAGGCACGAAAACAATGCCGTCACTCGAATTTCTCCAGCCCGCCTACGACCTTCGCGGCGTCGCCTTGTCGGTGCTCGTCGCCATCCTCGCCTCCTACGTCTCGCTGGACCTGGCCAAGCGCGTGCAAAAGCGCGATCTCTACCTGCGGCTGTTCTGGACGACGGGAGGCGGCATCGTGATGGGCACAGGCGTGTGGGCCATGCACTTCGTCGGCATGCTCGCCCTGCAGATGCCCATGGAAGTCGGCTACGACCACTTCATGACCTTGTTGTCGTGGGCCTGCGCCGTCTCCACCTCTGCGCTGGCGCTGTTCATTTCGTCGCGGCCCCGCCTGGGCTGGCGCCTGCTGGTCTCGGGCGGCTTCGTCATGGGCGTGGGCATTTGCGCCATGCACTACATCGGGATGGCGGCGCTGGTGCTGGCGCCCGGCATCGTGTGGAACGGCACGCTGGTGATGTGCTCGGCGCTGGTCGCGTTCGCCGCGTCCGCCGTTGCCTTGTCGATATTCTTTCGCGTGCGCGTGCTCAACGGCCGCCAGGCCCAAGGGGCCCAGGTCGGCGCCGCCCTGGTGATGGGCCTGGCGATCAGCGGCATGCACTACCTCGGCGAAGCGGCGGCCAACTATCCGCTGAACGCGGTCTGCCTGAGCGCGCAAGCGCTGCATGGCGAGGGCCTGCATACCGTCATCATCCTCGCCTGCCTGGTGCTGATGCTGTTGACGCTCTTGGCCTCGCGGGTCGATGACCGCATGGGCAAGCAGGCCGCCAAGGTCAGCGCCGCGCTTGAAATGACCAGCGCCAGCCTCGACGGCGCCCATGCCGAGCTGGAGCGCCTGGCCATGACGGACCCGCTCACGGGGGTCTCCAACCGCACCCTGTTCCAGGAACGGCTTGAAAACGCCCTGGCGCGGCTGGAGCAGGGAACCGTCGCCAAGATGGGCGTGCTGTTCATCGACCTGGACGGCTTCAAGCCGGTGAACGACAGCTATGGACACGCCGTCGGCGACGCGCTGCTGCAGCAGATTGCCCTGCGTTTGAAGTCCGTCATCCGGGACGTGGACGCCCTGGCCCGCATAGGCGGCGACGAGTTCGTGCTGCTGGTGGACGACGTGGCCGCAGAGGAAGACGTGAGGCTGGTGGCACAGCGCATTCTCGATGTGATGTCCACCGCCTTCGAGATCGGCGCGCGAAGCGTGTCGCTGTCGTGTTCCATCGGCGCGGTGGTCTACCCCGATCAAGGCGAACGGGACCGGATCGTGGCGGATGCGGACGCGGCGATGTACGTGGCGAAGAACGGCGGCGGCAACGGCTACGCCTTCTTCAGGCCGCACATGCACGAAGACGTCTCCGAGCTGGTCGAACTGCGCCAAGCCTTGCGGGAGGCCGTGGAGACCCACCAGTTGCAGCTCCACTACCAGCCCAAGATCAGTGGACGCACGGGCCAGGTCAACGGCGTCGAGGCGCTGCTGCGCTGGATCCATCCTGTGCGCGGCCCCATCAGCCCGGCCGTGTTCATTCCGATTGCCGAACGATTCGGCCTGATCAACGCGATAGGCGCATGGGTCATTGACGAGGCCTGCCGCCAGATGGGCGCTTGGCAGGCCCAGGGCAGCAAGGTCCGGGTGGCGGTCAACCTGTCCAGCCATCAGCTTCGCAATGCCTGCATCGTCGAGCAGGTTCGTGACGCCCTGCAGCGGCACGAGGTGCAGCCGGGCCAACTGGTGTGCGAGATCACCGAATCCGTGGCCATGGAACGCAGCCAGGCTGCAAAAGGCATCATCGAAGGCCTCTCCGGCATCGGCGTGGTGGTGTCCATAGACGACTTCGGCACGGGATATTCCAGCCTGTCGTCGCTGCGCCAGATGCGCGTGAGCGAGCTCAAGATCGACCGGGAATTCGTCATGGACGTGCACACGAGCAAGGACGCCCGTGCCATCGTCGACGCCATCGTCCGGCTTGCTCACGCGCTGGACTTGCGCGTCGTGGCCGAAGGGGTGGAAACCGCAGCGCAGCGGGATGCCCTGATCGAGCTCGGTTGCGACGAGCTGCAGGGCTTCTTTTTCGCACGCCCCATGCCGCCTCAAGACCTCATGAAGCAGGGCTCGCCTTTGATGGGCGCCGCGTGCTCAGGCTCCGCCGAACAAGCGCTTTTCGCGTAGCCACCCCATCGGCCTTCCGGCGCGACCGGCGAGTACCGGCACGCCGGGCACGACCCGGCCGCCCACGGCCGGCCACGCTCACACCGCCACGCCCTGGCGCGCGAGGGCCATGGCTTCGCGCAACACGGCGATGTCGCCGACGTGGTTGCTCAGCAGCAGGATCAGCTTGGCGTTGACGAGCGCGCTTTGCTCGTCGCTGAGGTCACGATGCATGTCGATGAGCAACTGGTAGAAGTCGTCGCCCGCCGAAAAATCGCGGTAGTAGCGCTTGCCGGCTTCCGAGAAGTTGGGTTGCAGTTGAAGGCTCATGAAAATCTCCTTGGCAGTCAGGCGTTGCAGGTTGCACGGGCAACGGCTGCGCGCACATGTGCGGCATCCAGGCGGCGCCAGCGGGCGCACACATGCTGGTCGGGCCTCAGCAGGAAGGCGCTGCCGTCGCGGGCGTCGTAGCGGGCGGCCACCAGCCCCTTGACGTCCTGCAGCACGTGCACGCCCGGCAGCGTGGCGGCCTTGGGCGACACGATGAGGGGTTCCACGGGAATGGGCGCGTCCAGCAGCGCGCCCAGCAGGCTCTTGTCCACGGTGGCGGGGTCGTCCGCATACACCATCAACTGGAAGCGGTTGCCGATCTGGTCGATCAGCCAGGCCTGCCGGCCGTCGGCCACGACGGGTGCGTCCTCCATGGGCGCGCCGGGCTCCATGTCGCCGGCGAACACGTCAATGTCCGGCGTGTTGAGCGAGGAGCGGCTGTAGAACGCGGGCACGGACAGGCGCCCGGAGTTCACCAGCTTGCGGGCAAAGGCATGCTGCTGCGCGAGCTGCAGCACCGCGTTGCGGAAAGCCTTGCTGGTGTTGCTCTTGGGCGTGATGAAGTCGGTGGAGCGCGTCGAGTTCATGATGTTCTCGTCGGCGGCATGCACGCGCTCTTCGGAGTAGGTGTCCAGCAGGCGTTGCGGCGCCAGGCCGTCCAGCACCAACTTGAGCTTCCACACCAGGTTGTCCGTGTCCTGGATGCCGGAGTTGGCGCCGCGTGCGCCGAAGGGCGACACCTGGTGCGCAGCATCGCCGGCAAAGAGCACGCGGCCGTGGTTGAAGCGGCCCATGCGGCGGCACTGGAAGGTGTAGACGCTGACCCATTCCAGATCGAACTCGCGCTCGTCGCCCAACATGGCCTGGATGCGCGGGATCACCTTCTCCGGCTTCTTTTCCTCCTCCGGGTCCACGTCCCAGCCGAGCTGGAAATCGATGCGCCAGACGTCGTCGGCCTCGCGGTGCAGCAGCACGCTCTGGTTGCGGTGGAAGGGCGGGTCGAACCAGAACCAGCGCTCGGCCGGGAACTGCGCCTTCATGATCACGTCGGCGATCAGGAAGCGGTCCATGAAGATCTTGCCGTCGATGTCCAGGCCCAGCAGGTTACGCACAGGGCTGCGCGCGCCGTCGCACACGATGAGCCAGTCCGTCTCCAGCGCGTACACGCCGTCCGGCGTCTCGACCTGCAGCGTGACCTTGTCGCCCTCCGGCGCGACGGAGACGACCTTGTTCTTCCAGCGGATCTCGACGCCCATCTCCTTGCAGCGCTCCACCTGGAACTGCTCCAGGTAGTACTGCTGCAGGTTCACCATGCCCGGGCGCTTGTGGTCGGCCGCGGGCAGCAGGTCGAAGTTGAACACCTCGCCTTCGCCGAAGAAGGTGCGGCCCACGTTCCAGCCCACGCCCTTGTCCACCACGGGTTCGCCCACGCCCACGCGGTCCAGGATCTCCAGGGCGCGCTTGGCGTAGCACAGGCCGCGGGAGCCGACGGAAACGGTGTTGTCGTCGTCGAGCACGACCACGGGTATGCCGTGCAGCCGGCAGTCCAGCGCCGCCGTCAGGCCCACCGGCCCGGCGCCGACGATGACGACCGGATAGCGCCGCGGCCCGTCGCCGCAAAGCTCAGGCGGCTTGCGGTGCTCGAACTTGGGATAGGTGTAGCTCTTGAGCATGGCGTGTCTCCAAGGTTTTTGGACAAACTCATTTGTTAATAACTAACTTGTTTGCAGTTTATGGCTCAAGTTTGTTAATTGCAAATTCATTAACCTAGGGGAAACGCGCATTCGGGATGGGTGTGCCCACGGCGTGCGCCATGGCCCAAGACGTGAACAGGCAAAAAAAAGCGCCGGCATGCGGCGCAGTGGATGAAGGAACGGAGGATGGCGGTCGGCTTTGGGCGCCGGCCCGGGTCCGTCAGATTTTCGCGCCCAACTGGCGGGACAGCCCGCGCGCGCAATCGCGGATGGCGCCAGCCAAGGCGCCATCCCAGGCCGTGTCGAAAGTGGCGCTTGGGCCTATGCCGGTGATGGACAGCAGCAGCTGTCCCTGCCCATCGAACACCGGCGCCGCCAGCGCGCTCACGCCCTGGATGGCCTGGTCCACCACGCGGGCCATGCCCTGCACGCGTATCTCGGCCAGCTTGGCCTGGAAAGCCTGGTCATCCAGCCTCAGGGCGCCTTCGGCCGCCGAGGCCGCCTCCAAGGCCAGGACGGATTGCACCTCGTTGCCGGACCGATACGCGGCAAACAACCAGCCGGACGCCGTGCCGCGCAGGCTCATCACGGTGCCGTGGCGCATGGCCACGTGCACCGGGCTGGGCGCTTCGGCCACGCGCACGATGGTTGGGCCACGGTTGCCCCACACGGCAATGGCCATGGTGTGCCCCGTGGACGCGGCCAGGTCTTCGATCAGCGGCGTGGCCATGCGCACCGGGTCGAACTGCTGCAGGCTGATCAGGCCCAGCTGCATGGCCAGCGGACCCAGCCCGTAGCGGCCGCTGCCCGCCTCCTGCTCGATCAAGCCCAACTTGCAGAAGCTCACCAGGTAAGGATGGGCCTTGGCCGGTGCCATTCCCGCCTCGCGGGCCAAGTCTTTCAAGGCCATGGGCCGGCCCTGGTGGGCCAGCGCCAGCAACAACTGGCCGCCCACCTCGATGCTCTGTATGCCCCGGGAGCTTTTCTCGGCCGGCATAGCAGCCTCTTCAAAGGGTGGAATGGCTTCTTGCATAAATCACCTAAGGGTTTTCACTTGTCTAATTGATTAGACATTAGCGAAGGCTCTGACTAAGATCAAGTCCAACGTTAAACAATGCTGAATCAGTTCAGCGAAATTGATCATGAGCAAAGCGTTCGCCTCTCAAGCCGACCTGGAAGAAAAGAAGGTCAGCTTCACGCAGATTTCGGAGCATGCCTGGGCCTACACGGCCGAAGGCGACCCCAACACCGGCATCATCATCGGCGACGACGCCGTGCTGGTGGCCGACACCCAGGCCACGCCGGCCATGGCGGCGGACGTGATCCGCCGCATCCGCGAGGTGACGGACAAGCCCATCAAGTACGTCGTCCTCACGCACTACCACGCCGTGCGCGTGCTGGGTGCCTCGGCCTACGAGCCGCAGCAGATCCTGGCCAGCCAGGACACCTACGACCTGATCGTCGAGCGCGGCGAGCAGGACAAGGCCAGCGAGATCGGCCGCTTCCCGCGCCTGTTCCGCAACGTCGAGACGGTGCCCGCGGGCCTGACCTGGCCCACCATGACCTTCACGGGGAAGATGACGCTGTGGCTGGGCAAGCTCGAAGTGCAGTTGCTGCAGCTCGGCCGCGGCCACACCAAGGGTGACACGGTGGTGTGGCTGCCGCAGGAGCGCACGCTTCTGTCCGGCGACCTGGTGGAGTTCGACGCCACGCCGTATGCGGGCGACGCCTACTTCAAGGACTGGCCGCAGACGCTGGACAACATCGGCAAGCTCAACCCGCTGGCGCTGGTCCCGGGCCGCGGCGCGGCGCTGGTGGGCCAGGAGCAGGTGCAAGCCGGCCTGGCGGGCACGCGCGCCTTCGTCTCCGACCTGTATGCCGCCGTGCAGGCGGGTGCGGCCGCCGGCAAGGACCTCAAGAGCACCTACAAGGACGCCTACGCGCAGCTCGCGCCCAAGTACGGCCAGTGGGTGATCTTCGACCACTGCATGCCGTTCGACGTGACCCGCGCCTACGACGAGGCCACGCAGTACGCCGACCCGCGCGTGTGGACCGCGCAGCGCGACATCGACATGTGGAAAGCGCTCGAGTCCTGATCGCCCGCGCCTGAGCCGTGGCGCCCTGGCGGCGCCGCGGCCCTCACCGCCTTTGAACGCCATGCGTTGACCCGCAGGCCCCGTCACGCCCCTACGCCTTGCCATGCGCGATCCGCTCTACACCGCCTCCGGCACCGACATCCAGGCCACCGAGTTCGAATACCGGCGCAGCCCCGACCAGGACGCCGCCACGCCCGTGCGCCACCCGGTGGTGGTGGTCGGCGCCGGCCCCGTCGGCCTGAGCCTGGCCATCGACCTGGCGCAGCGCGGCCAGCGCGTGCTGCTGCTGGACAACGACCACAAGCTCTCCACCGGCTCGCGCGCCATCTGCTTTGCCAAGCGCACGCTGGAAATCTGGGACCGCCTGGGCGTGGGCCAGCCCATGGTGGACAAGGGCGTGAGCTGGAACGTGGGCAAGGTCTTCTTCAAGGCGCAGCAGGTCTTCCAGTTCGACCTGCTGCCCGAGGCCGGCCACGAGCGCCCGGCCTTCGTCAACCTGCAGCAGTACTACGCCGAGGCCTACCTGGCCGCGCGCGCCGGCGAGCTGCCCAACATCGAGATCCGCTGGCGCCATGCCGTGGCCGGCCTGGAGCAGGGCGGCGACGGCGCCCGCTTGGCCGTAGACACGCCGGATGGACGCTACGAGATCGTGGCCGACTACGTGGCCGCCTGCGACGGCTCGCGCTCACCGCTGCGCGGCCTGCTGGGCCTGGAAAGCAAGGGCCGCGTCTTCAAGGACCGCTTCCTCATCGCCGACGTGAAGATGAAGGCCGACTTCCCGGCAGAGCGCTGGTTCTGGTTCGACCCGCCCTTCCACCCCAACCAGAGCGTGCTGCTGCACAGGCAGCCTGACGGCGTGTGGCGCATCGATTTCCAACTGGGCTGGGATGCGGACCCGGAAGTCGAGAAGCGGCCGGAGAACATCATCCCGCGCGTGGAAGCATTGCTCCGCGCAGCGGCCGCCAGCAAGGGCGACGGCTTGCCGTTGCCCGCTCATCTGTTCACCCTAGAGTGGGCCAGCGTCTACACCTTCGCCTGCCTGCGCATGGACAGCTTCCGCCATGGGCGCGTGCTGTTCGCCGGCGACTCGGCGCATGGCGTCTCGCCCTTCGGCGCGCGCGGCGCCAACTCCGGCGTGCAGGACGCCGAGAACCTGGCCTGGAAGCTGGACCGCGTGCTGCGCGGCACCTCGCCGGAGGCGCTGCTGGACAGCTATGCCCGTGAGCGCGAATACGCCGCCGACGAGAACATCCTCAACTCCACCCGCGCCACCGACTTCATCACGCCCAAGAGCGAGATCAGCCGGCTGTTCCGCGACGCCACCCTGGCACTGGCGCGGGAGCACGGCTTCGCGCGCAAGCTCGTCAACAGCGGCCGCCTGTCGGTGCCCGCCACGCTGGACGGCTCCACGCTCAACACGGCCGACGGCGACGCCTTCGGCGCCCTGATGCGCCCCGGCGCCGCGGCGGCCGACGCGCCGCTGCGCATCGCCGGCCGCGACACCTGGCTGCTGCGCGAGCTGGGCCCGGAGTTCACCTTGCTGTGCTGGGGAATGGCCCCGGCCTGGGCCGCCGAGCTGGGCGCCAAGGTGCTGGTGCTGGACGCGCACAGCGACGCCGAAGGCCACGCGGCGCGGCGCTACGACCTGCAGCCCGGCAGCGCCTACCTCATCCGCCCCGACCAGCACGTGTGCGCGCGCTGGCGCCATCCCTCCCTGCCCGCCGTGAAGGCCGCCATGGCGCGCGCCTGCGCGCTGGCCTGACCTGCCGCGAGAACCCCGCCATGCCGCTGATCACCGAACCCAACCTGGATGCGCCCGACGACTTCTACGAGGCGCTCATCGACAGCCACCGCGACCTGACGCCGCAGGCCAGCCACGCGCTCAACGCCCGCCTGGTGCTGCTGCTGTCCAACCACATCGGACGCCTGGACGTCCTGAAGACGGCCCTGGCCCTGGCGCGTGCCAGCGGCGAAACGGCCTGAGCCCCCACGCACGCGAAAACCATCTACAACGACTGAAGGAGACTCCCATGACAACCCGACGCACTGCGCTGACCCTGCTGGCCCAGGCCACCTTGGCGACGCTCCCGCTGCTGGCCGCAGCCCAGGACAAGCCGCTGGAGTGGGTGGTGGGCTATGCCGCCGGCGGCGGCTCGGACATCGTGGCGCGCACGGTGGCCGAACAGATGGGCAAGACGCTGGGCCGCACCATCGTCGTGAACAACAAGCCCGGTGCCGCGACCAACATTGCCGCCGACTACGCCGCCAAGTCCAAGGACTTCGGCAACATCATGTTCACGGCCGACTTCGCCACGCTGGCCGTCAACCCCTTCCTGTTCTCCAAGCTGTCCTACAGCGCGGAAAAGGACTTCAAGCCCGTGGGCATGCTCGCGCGCTTCCCGCTGCTGCTGGTGGTCGCGCCCAACGTGCAGGTGAAGAACTGGCAGGAGTTCGTGGCTTGGGCGCAGAAGCAGGGCGACGGCGTGACCTACGCATCGGCCGGCGCCGGCAGCCCGCACCACCTCGCCGGCGAGCTGCTGCGCGAGAAGAGCGGCCTGAAGCTCGTCCACGTGCCGTACCGGGGCGCGGCACCGGCCGTGCAGGACGTCATGGGCGGCCAGGTCAACATCGGCCTGATAGACACCGCCAGCGTCCAGCAGTACGTGACCAGCGGCAAGCTGCGCGCCATCGGCGTGGCCAGCCCGGCACGGCTCAAGACTTTGCCGGACGTGCCCACGCTCGCCGAGCAGGGCGTCAAGGACTTCGAGGCCTACGCCTGGCAGGGCCTGGTGGTGCCGGCAGGCACGGGCGACGACGTGGTGGCCAAGCTCAACAAGGCCCTCGTCGCCGCGCTGGAGTCCACGACCGTGAAGGCCCGCTTCCAGACCCTGGGGCTGGAGCCGCTGCCGGGCACGCCGGAGCAGATGGCAAGCTACGCCCGCACCGAGCGCAGCCGCTGGGGCGCGCTGATCCAGGCCAACAACATCAGGCTCGACTGAGCCCCACCGCAACCCGCGGCGGCGCACCGCCCGCGCAAGGCGCCGCCGCATGACTTGCTGAAAGAGTTTTTCCATGACCGCATTGACGTACCAGAGCGGCTTCGGCAACCAGTTCTCCACGCAGGCCGTGGCCGGTGCACTGCCGCAAGGCCGCAACAGCCCCCAGCAAGTGGCGCTGGGCCTCTACGCCGAGCTGGTATCGGGCTCCGCCTTCACGGCGCCCCGTGCCGAAAACCGCCGCAGCTGGCTCTACCGCCGCCAGCCCTCGGTGGTGACCGGCGCCTACGTCCCCTACGAGCAGCCCTACTTCAAGACGGGCGCCAAGGACGGCGTGGCCGCGCCGCCGGACCCGTTGCGCTGGCACCCGACGCCGGTACCGCAGGGCGAGCACCTGGACTTCGTGGACGGATTGCGCACGGTGGTCGTCAACGGCGACGTCGATGCACAAACCGGCATGGCCGCGCACCTGGTGCTCATCAACCGCAGCATGCAGCGGCGCGCCTTCGTCAACGCCGACGGCGAGATGCTGGTCGTGCCGCAGGAGGGCGCGCTGCGCTTCGTCACGGAGATGGGCGTGCTGGAAGCCCAGCCCGGCGAGGTGGTGCTGCTGCCGCGCGGCATCGCCTTCAAGGTGGAAGTGCAGGGCGCCTCGCGCGCCTACGTGTGCGAGAACTACGGTGCCCCCTTCAGGCTGCCGGAGCTGGGCCCCATAGGCTCCAACGGCCTGGCCAATCCGCGCGACTTCCTCGCGCCCGTCGCGGCGTATGAGGACAGCGCGGGCGGCTACGAAATCATCAAGAAGTACGGCGGCACGCTGTGGCGCAACAGCCAGGCCGGCACGCCCTTCAACGTCGTGGCCTGGCACGGCAACCTCACGCCGCTGAAGTACGACACGGCCAACTTCATGACGATAGGGTCCATCAGCTTCGACCACCCGGACCCGTCCATCTTCACCGTGCTGACCTCGCCCAGCGACACGCCGGGCACGGCCAACTGCGATTTCGTCATCTTCCCGCCGCGCTGGATGGTGGCCGAGGACACCTTCCGCCCGCCCTGGTACCACCGCAACCTTATGAGCGAGTTCATGGGGCTGGTGTACGGCCAGTACGACGCCAAGCCCGAAGGCTTCAAGCCCGGCGGCATGAGCCTGCACAACTGCATGGTGCCGCACGGCCCCGACGCCGAAGCCTTCGAGAAGGCCAGCAACGCGCCGCTGGCGCCGCACAAGCTGGACAACACGCTGGCCTTCATGTTCGAGAGCCGCTGGCGCTTCCATCCCACCGCCTTCGCGCTGCAGGACGCTGAAGTGGACCGTGCCTACGCCGATTGCTGGGCCAACCTGTCGGACCGCTTCACGCAGCCTTGAGAGCCCATCCAGGAGTTCAAACGATGTCCCTCAACGAAACCCATGACCCGGCGCTGCGCAGCTGGGTCGCCTCGGCCCATGCGGCCGGCACCGATTTTCCGCTGCAGAACCTGCCGTTTGCCGTGTTCCGCCGCCAAGGCTCCAGCGAGCCCTGGCGCGGCGGCGTGGCCATAGGCGACCAGATCGTGGACCTGGCGGCCCTGGCCGCGGCCGGCGTGCTCAGCGGCGAGGCTGCCGCTGCCGCGCAGGCCGGCGCCCAGGACAAGCTCAACGCCCTGATGGCGCTTGGGCAGCCCGCCTGGAGCGCCTTGCGCCTGGCGCTGTCGCGCGCACTGCGCGAGGGCGCGGCCGAGCAGCCGCGGCTGCAGGGCTGCCTGGTGCCGCAGGCGCAAGCCGAGTACGACGTGCCCGCGCGCATCGGCGACTACACGGACTTCTATACCTCCGTGCACCACGCCACCAACATCGGCCGGCTGTTCCGCCCCGACAACCCGCTGCTGCCCAACTACAAGTGGGTGCCCATCGGCTACCACGGCCGCGCCTCCAGCATCGGCGTGTCGGGCCAGTCCTTCCGGCGCCCGCTGGGCCAGACCCTGCCGCCCGGCGCCACGCAGCCGTCGTTGGCCCCAAGCAAGCGGCTGGACATCGAGCTGGAGCTGGGCATCTTCGTCGGCCCGGGCAACGCGCAGGGCGAGCCGGTGCCCATGGAACAGGCCGAGGACCACGTTTTCGGCATCTGCCTGTTCAACGACTGGTCGGCCCGCGACATCCAGGCCTGGGAATACCAGCCGCTGGGCCCCTTCCTGTCCAAGAGCTTCGCCAGCACCCTCTCGCCGTGGGTGGTCACGCTGGAGGCGCTGGCCCCCTACCGCGTGCCCTTCGAGCGCCCCGAGGGCGATCCACAGCCGCTGCCCTACCTGGACAGCGACGCGAACCGCCGCGAGGGCTCGCTGGACATCCAGCTGCAGGTGGACCTGCTCACGCCGCGCCTGCGCGAGGCCGGCAGCGCCGCCACGATCTGCCGCACCAGCTACCGCCACGCCTACTGGACGGTGGCGCAGATGGTGGCTCACCACACGGTCAACGGCTGCAACCTGCAGCCCGGCGACCTGTTCGGCAGCGGCACGCTCTCGGGGCCGACGCTGGACCAGGCCGGCGCGCTCATCGAGCTCACCGCCGGCGGCAAGCAGCCGCTGGCGCTGGCCAACGGCGAAACCCGCACCTTCCTGGAGGACGGCGACAGCGTCGTGATCCGCGGCTGGTGCGAAAAGTCCGGCGCCGCGCGCATCGGCTTCGGCGAATGCGTGGGCACCGTGCTGCCGGCCTTGGCCACCGGCGCCTGAGCCTTGGCGCAGCGGGTTCGCTCCCGCACGCCGGCTGAGCGCTACTGGCCCTTGGGCGCGACCGATGCGCCCTGAATCCCGTGGCGCGCCAGGGCCTGGGCCACGAAGCCGGACGCCTTCATCTCTTCCACGAAAGCGGCCAGCGCCGCGGCCGCGGCGGCGCCACGGCGTTTGGGCACGCCCATGGCCTGGCGTATGACCATGAAGCGCCCAGGCAACAGCCGCAGGCCGCCCAAGCGCGCCGCGTCGGCCTGGAGCTGCTGCTTCACGCCGGCGGCCACGTCGGCCGCGTCACCCAGCGCCATGAAGGTGTCCACCACCGTCGGCGAGGTGGGCGAGCGTTCGATGCGCGCGTGCCGCAGCTCGCGCGTGAGGAAGAGGTCGTAGGCGCTGCCCTGGCCGACCACCACGGCGTGCCCGGCGCGGTCCACCTCCTCGTTGGCCTGCAGGGGCGAGCCCTCGCGCACGAGGTAGCAGCCCTCGATCAGCACGTAGGGCGCGGTGAAGGCGATGTCGGCGCCGCGCAGCGGGTCAATGGCGAAGAAGCCGACGTCGGCCCGCTCCTGCGCCACCACTTCCACCGACTTGCCCGCGGCGTCCACGACGACCAGCTCCAGCTCGACGCCCAGGCGCCGCGCCAGCTCGGTGGCCAGGTCCACCGACACGCCCTTGGCGGCGCCGGTGGCGGCATCGGTGCCGGCCAGGATGGGATTGCCCAGGTTGATGGAGGCGCGCAGCCGCCCCGTGGGCGTGAAGGCGGCTATGGCGTCTTGGTCAAAGGTTGGCATGTCGAAGGCCTTCAGGTTCAGGCGGCGGCGGGCTGCGCGGCGCCGCGCTGCTCGGCAATGGTCTTCTTCAGGATGGCTGGGATCACGCCGCCGTCGCGCAGCAGCGCCACTTCGAGCTGCGTTTCCACCGCGGCCGTGGCCGTGAGCGCTTCGACGCGGCCATCGCGGCGCAGCACGCGCACGGGCACGGCGCAGCGCGGCGACAGCGCGGCGGGCTGCGCATCGACCTCGATGCGGTCGCCGGGCTGCAGCGCCAGCGACTTCGGGTCCGCCCCCGCGGGCAGGCGCAGCGGCAGGATGCCCATGCCGATCAGGTTGGAGCGGTGGATGCGCTCGAAACTCATGGCCAGCACGGCGCGAATGCCCAGCAGCCGCTGGCCCTTGGCGGCCCAATCGCGCGAGGAGCCGGTGCCGTAGCGCTCGCCGGCCACCAGCACCACGGATTCGCCCGCGTCGCGGTAGCGCTGCGCCACGTCCCACAGGGGCAGCACCTCGCCGCTGGGCACGTGCAGCGTGTGCGCCACGGGCATGCCGGGCTGCAGCAGGTTCACGAGCGTCTTGCTGTGGAAAGCCGCGCGCAGCATCACTTCCCAGTTGCCGCGGCGCGAGGCGAAGACGTTCAAGTCGTTGCGCTCGTCCCCGCGCGCCACCAGGAAGTCCGCCACCAGGCTGTCCGGGGGTATGGCGCTGGCCGGCGAGATGTGGTCGGTGGTCACGTCGTCGCCCACCACCAGCAGCGGCTGGGCGCTGTAGTGGCCGAGCTGGCTGCCCGCTTCCAGCGAGGCAAAGGGCGGGCGGCGCAGCGCGGTGGACTTCGCATTCCACGGGAAGCGGTCGCCCGCGGGCGCCTGCAGCGCCTGCCACATCGGGTTGGCCGAGGCTTTTGTGAACTCGCGCTTGAAATCCGCCTTGTCCAGCGCCTGCGCCAGGTGAGCCGCGACTTCCTCGCGCGTGGGCCAGAGCTCGTGCAGCAACACCGGCGTGCCGTCGGGGGCCGTCTGCACCGGATCGATGCCGAGATCGACTTCGGCATCGCCCGCCAGCGCGAAAGCGATGACCAGCGGCGGCGACATCAGGAAACCCAGGTCCAGGTCCGGGTGGATGCGGCCGGGGAAGTTGCGGTTGCCCGACGTGGCGGCCACCGGGTGGATGCTGCCCTTGGCGCGCTCGTCGCGGATCACGTCGGGCAGCGGGCCGGGGTTGCCTATGCAGGTGGCGCAGCCGAAGCCCACGATGTCGAAGCCCACGGCCGACAGGTCGGCAATGAGGCCGGCGCGCTCCAGGTAGGCGGCCGCGGCGGGCGATCCGGGCGACAGGGACGTCTTGACCCAGTAGGGCACTTTCAAGCCGCGCTGGCGCGCCTTGCGCGCCAGCAGCCCGGCGGCGATCAGCAGCCCGGGGTCGGATGTGTTGGTGCAACTGGTGATGGCGGCCACCGCCACCGGGTGGCGCGGCATGTCGGCATGCGGCGCCCTGGGCGTGAAGCCGCGCGCGGCCAGCACCCGGGCGGCGTCGGTGTAGGCCAGCAGGTCTTGCGGCCGCTGCGGGCCGGCGATGTGCATGCCCACCGTGTCCAGGTCGATGTCGATGCCGCGGGTGAAGCGCGGCCGCGCCTCGGGGTCGAACCACAGGCCCGCGCGCTTCGTGTACGCCTGCACCAGCGCAACATGCGCCTCGGAGCGGCCGGTGGCGCGCAGGTAGTCCAGCGTCTGCCCATCCACCGCGAAGAAGCCGGTGGTGGCGCCGTACTCGGGCGCCATGTTGGCGATGACGCAGCGCTCGCCCGCGCTCAGCGTGGACACGCCGGGCCCGTGGAACTCCACGAACTCGCCGGACACGCCCAGGGCGCGCAGCCGCTGCGTCACCGTGAGCGCCAGGTCCGTGGCCAGCACGCCGGCTCGCAATGCACCGGTCAGGCGCACGCCGACCACGTCCGGGATGCGCAGCATGGTGGGCATGCCGAACATCACCGTCTGCGCCTCCAACCCGCCCACGCCCCAGCCCAGCACGCCGATGCCGTTGACCATGGGCGTGTGGCTGTCGGTGCCTATCATCACGTCGGGCACGGCCCACGTCTGCCCGTCGCGCTGCTCGGTGGTCGCCACCGTGGCGAGCTGCTCCAGGTTGATGGTGTGCATGATCCCGGTGCCCGGCGGGTTGATGCGCACGCCGCGCAGCGCCGTCGAGGCCCAGCGCAGGAAGCGGTAGCGCTCCTGGTTGCGGCGCAGCTCGTGCTGCAGGTTGACCTGCGGCGCGTCGCGGCGGCCGTACACCTCCACGGCCAGCGAGTGATCCACCGACACGTCCACGGGCAGGCCCGGGTTGAGTACGGCCGGATCGACGCCGGCCTCGGCCAGCGCGTCGCGCATGGCGGCGATGTCCACCAGCGCCGGGGTGCTGGTGGTGTCGTGCATGAGCACGCGCCCGGGCTGGAAGGCGATCTCCGCCTCGCTGCCGCCCGTCTCCAGCCAGCCGAACAGCGCCGCCACCGCCGCGTCGCGCTCGGCGCCCTGCGTGTGGCGCAGCACGTTTTCCAGCAGCAGGCGCAGCACGGTGGGCAGTTGGAACAGCCGCTGGCCGAACAGCGCGGGCAGGTCGATGAAGCGCAGCTCGGCACCGTTGACGGTGAGCCGGCCGGCGGCTTGGGGCGAATCTGTGGACATGGGACTGCGAAAGAATAGAGGTCAGGGCGCGGCGAACACCATGCACACCGGGCTGCCGGTAGACACGCGCTGGCCGGTGGGCGTGAGGCGGCCGCCGGCGGCGTCCACCGCGAAGGTGACGATGCTGTCGCTGTCCTCGTTGAGCGCGTACAGCAGGCGGCCGTCCGGCGAGAAGCTGAAGGCGCGCGGCGTGCGCCCCCCGGTAGTCATCGCTTCGAGGAAGCTCAGGCGGCCGGTGGCCGGGTCGATGCCGAACACCGCGATGCTGTCGTGCCCGCGGTTGGAGGCGTACAGGTGGCGCCCGCCGGCGTCCACGGCGATGGCCGCGGCGCGGCTGTTGCCCGTGTAGTCACAGGGCAGGGTGGGCAGCCACTGGAACGGCGTGAGCGCGCCGCTGGCCGCGTCGAAGCCGCAGGCCATGACGGTGGAATCCAGCTCGTTGACCACGTAGGCCCAGGGCTGCCTCGGATGAAAAACCATGTGCCGCGGCCCGGCGCCTTCGCGGGCTGCCACGAAAGGCGGCTCGCAAGGCACGAGGCGGCCGTGCTCAAAGCTGAAACTCCAGGTCCGGTCGCAGCCCTTGTCCGGCACCAGCACGAAGCGGCCCGCCGGGTCGAAAGCGTTGAAGTGCGGCTTGGGCTGCGTTTGCTCCACGCGGTGCGGGCCCGTTGGGCCGTCCACCTTGACGAGCTGGCTCAGCGGCTGCAGCGCACCGTCCTCGGCCACCGGCAGCACCGCCAGGCTTGCGCCCAGGTGGTTGGTGACGACGAGGTGGCGCCCGTCGGCGCTCAGCGCCAGGTGCACCGGGTTCCTGCCCTCGGTGCTTTGCGTGTTGATGAGCTGCAGCCGCCCCGTGGCGCGGTCCACCGCGAAGGCGCTGGCCTCGCTCTGGTCGCCGTGCACGGTGTAGAGCCGGGTGCCGTCGCGGCTGAGCGCGAGGTAGGACGGGTTCACGAGGCCGCTGACCAGTTGCACCAGCGCCAGCGCGCCGTCGGCGCCGACCTCGAACACGCTGATGCCCTCGCCGCGCGCGTTGCGCTCGCGCGTGGTGCGGCAGCCGACATAGGCAAAGGTGGCCATCGCTTCACTCCATGCGGATGTTCTTGGCCTTGATCAGCGCGCTCCAGCGCTTGCCCTCGGCCTCGATGAAGGCGCCGAACTCCTCCGGCGTGCCGCCGCCCACGAGGTTGCCCGGGCCAGAAATTTTCTCGCGCAGCGCCGGATCGGCCAGCGACTTGTTGAAGGCCTCGTTGAGCCTGGCAACCACGGCCTTGGGCGTGCCCTTGGGCGCGATCAAGCCCAGCCAGTTGGACACCGTGACCTGCGGATAGCCCAGCTCGGCCATGGTGGGCACGTCCGGCAGCGAGGGCAGCCGCTTCTCGCTGGTGACGGCCAGCGGGCGCGTCTTGCCGGCCTGGATGGAAGGCAGCGCGGCGTAGGTCTGCTCGAACATCATGTCGATCTCGCCGGACAGCAGCGCGGTGGAGGCGGGACCGCCGCCCTTGTAGGGCACGCCCAGCAGCTCCAGCCCGGCGGCGTCCTCCATCAGCTCGGCCGAGAGGTGGTGCGCGCCACCGGTGCCGGCGTTGCCTATGGTCAGCGTGCCCGGCTTGGCCTTGGCCGCGGCCACCACGTCCTTGAAGCTCCTGTAGGGCTTGTCGGCGCGCGTGACCAGCACCAGCGGCGCCTTCTCGATCAGCACCACCGGCACGAAGTCCTTGGGGTTGAAGTTGACCTTGGGGAACAGCGTGGGGTTGACCGCCAGCGGGCCCATGGCGCCTATGCCCAGCGTGTAGCCATCCGGCGCGGCGCGCGAGACGAACTCGTGGCCGATGTTGCCGCTGGCGCCGGGCTTGTTGTCCACGACGATGGTCTGCTTGAGCCACTGGCCCACGGGCACGCCGAGCTGGCGGGCGCGCAGGTCGTTGTTGCCGCCGGCGGAAAACGACACGATCAGCGTGATGGGCTTGCTGGGGTAGTCCTGCGCCAGGGCGGGCACCGCGGCGGTGCCCAGCAGGCTCAAGGCGGCGGCACGGGCGAGAAGGTTTCTGCGTTGCATGGTCAAGGCGGCCCTGTCGTGCGTTCAGTTTTCGGGAGTGATGTTGGCGTCCTGGACGATCCTGGCGAAGCGCCTGGACTCGTCCTGGATGAAGGCCTTGAACGGCGCCGGCCCCAGGGGCGACACCTCGCCGCCGAGCTCGTTGAGGCGCTTGACGAGGTCCGGGTCCTTGAGCGCCTGCGCCACCGCGGCGTTGAGCTTGTCGATCACGGCCGCAGGCGTGGCCGCCGGGGCGAACAGGCCGAACCAGTTTTCCAGCGCATAGCCTTCCAGCCCCTTGGTCTCGGCCAGGGCCGGGACGTCCGGCGCCAGCGGCGAGCGCTTGGGCGAGGTCATGGCGATGGCGCGCACGCGGCCGTCCTTCATGAAGGGCCGCGCGCCGGCCAGGCTCACGAAGGTCATGTCCACGCTGCCGCCGGCCGTGTCGGTGAGCTGGTTCGATGCGCCGCGGTAGGGCACGTGCGTGAGCTTCTGGGCGGACATCCTGGCCAGCAGCTCGCCGGCCAGGTGCTGCGGGTTGCCTATGCCGCTGCTGCCGTAGCTCAGCTTGCCGGGATGGGCCTTGGCGTAGGCCAGCAGCTCGGCCGTGCTCTTGATGGGCAGCGCGGGGTTGACCACCAGCACGTTGGGCACCTTCACGACCAGGCTGATGGGCGCCAGGTCCTTCTCCGGCGCGTACTGCATCTTGGCCTTGTAGACGTGCGGATTGATGGCCGTCTCGCCCGCGGTGGCCATGAGCAGCGTGTAGCCGTCGGCCGGCGCGCGCACCGCCGCGACGGCGCCGATCATGCCGCTGCCGCCGGCCTTGTTCTCGACGTTGACCACCTGGCCCAGCAGCGGGCGCAGCTTCTCGGCCAGCAGCCGCGTCATCACGTCCACGCCGCCGCCGGGCGAGAAGGGCACGACGATGGTGACCGGCTTCGTGGGATAGGCCGCCTGGGCCAGCACGGCGGCCGGGGCCGCGACGCCCAGCAGGGCCGCGGTGCCCAGCGCCCGGGCAGTGAAACGACGCCTTGTCAGCATGTGGAGGTCTCCTCTTGTGGTCCGGCCCATGCACCGGAAAGTGGCCGCATGCTAGGCAGGCGGGCAGGTCCTGAAAATTGATCTTTCGCCACGGCAGCGTTCTCCTATCGCGAACGCTGGCGGCCTGCCCCGGCTCTCGGCGCGGCCGCTGCCGCATCGCGCGCCAGCACGCGGCGGCCCGCGCAACATCGTCCTGCCCATGCCGCGCAGACCCGATGAGGCGTTGAAGCATTTTTGTATCAAAAACGCTTTTGAATCTGAATACTGCCCCTAGGCCGGCAGCAGGCAATCGCTTTTAAAACAGAGAAATTGTGCTGATGCCGGGGCCGCGGGCAAACCCCAATTATTGTATTAAACAATGCATTCATACAATCTGCGCCCAACGGCTCCTCGCGGGTGGGGCTTGCCGAACGACGTTACGGAGACAGCTCCATGCATCACTTCACCTTGCCGGCATCGCCGGGCGTGCCGCGCCGCGGCGTCCTGGCGCTCGGGGCCCTGCTGCTGGCCGGCGCCAGCGCCCCGCTGCAGGCGCAGCCGGCGTACCCGGCCAAGCCCGTGACCCTCGTGGTGGCCTTTTCGCCGGGCGGCCCCAACGACGTGATGGCGCGCATCCTGGCCGGCAAGCTCAGCGCCAACCTGGGCCAGCAGTTCATCGTCGAGAACAAGGTGGGTGCCGGCGGCACCATAGGCACGGCGCAGGTGGCCAAGGCGCCGGCCGACGGCTACACGCTGCTGTTCAACAGCGCGCCCTTCGTCACCGCGCCCGCGCTGTACGGCAGCCGGCTGAGCTACGACACGCTGCGCGATTTCACGGGCATCACCAAGGTGGCGGAATCGCCGCTGGCGCTCATGACCGCCACCCACTCGCCGCACAAGTCGCTCAAGGGCCTGATCGCCACGGCCAAGGCGCAGCCGGGCAAGCTCAACTTCGGCAGCGGCGGCGTGGCCAGCACCTCGCACCTGGCCATGGCGCTGCTGGACGCCACCGCGGGCATGGAGCTGCAGCACGTGCCCTACAAGGGCGGCGGCCAGTCCATCACCGCGCTCATGGGCGGCGAGATCGACGTGCTGCTGGACAGCATCACCGCCGGCGGCGCCTTCCTCTCCAGCGGCAAGCTGCGCGCACTGGCCGTCACGGGCAACAAGCGCTCCCCCAAGCAGCCTGACGCGCCGACCTTCGCCGAGGCCGGGTTGCCCGAGTTCCAGATGGTGCATTGGGTGGGCCTGTCGGCTCCCGCCAAGACGCCCCCGCCGGTGCTGGACAAGCTGCAGCGCGAAGTCGCCAAGGCCATGGCCGCCGAGGACGTCAAGGCCCGCTTCGCCGAGCTGGGCGCCGAGCCCGCCGTTGGGCCGCGCGAGCAGTTCGACGAGTTCATCAAGGCCGAGGTCGGCCGCTGGACCCGCGTGATCCACGACGCGCGCATCCAGGCGGAGTAATCCCATCCCTTTGAGCCCGCGCCCGGCGGGCTCCCCGCGCGCCTGCGCGCGACATCACTGCTGCCCTAAAGGAGAGGGCCCTCCATGAAAAAATTGTTCACGCACGGCGCGCTGTGCGCGGCCGCTTTCGTGCCTGCGCTGGCCTGCGCCCAGTCCAACGTCACCGCCTACGGCATCGTCGATGCCACCGTGCGGCACCAGCGCAACGCCAACGCCAATGGCGACTCGCTCACCAGCCTGGGCGACGGCGCCTACACCGGCAGCCGCTGGGGCCTCAAGGGCAGCGAGGACTTGGGGCGTGGCCTCAAGGCCGTCTTCACGCTGGAAAGCGGCTTTGACCCCTCCACCGGCACGTCGCAGCAGGCCAACTCCAGCGCGAGCAACGGCAGCACGGCCGCGCCGGGCGGGCGCCTTTTCGGCCGCGAGGCCTCGGTAGGCCTGGACTCGCCGCTGGGCCTGGTCACGCTGGGCCGGCAGTACACGCTGGCGCATCCGCTGTCCGGCCGCTTCCAGGCCCAGCCCAACCCCAACCTGGACGCCATCGCGATGTTCAGCTCGCACCACGTCTCGCGCCAGGACAACATGGCGCGCTACTACGGCCAGTTCGGCCCCGTGGGCGTGTACGCCAGCTACACCTTCAACGAGGGCAACGGCCGCGGGCGCGGCGTGGGCGCCACCTACGGTGCCGGCAACCTGGACCTGGTGGCCTACTACCAGGAGATCAACAACGCCGCCAACACCGCCACGCGCGGCATCACGGGCGTGGGCGGCAGCTACGTCGTCACCCAGGGATTCAAGACCTTCCTGGGCTACATGAAGCGCAACGACCGCGGCACCAGCGCCCAGGAAAACGACGTGTGGAGCCTGGGCGTGAACTACAACCTCACCGCCCCGCTGGTGCTCACGGTGAGCTATGCCCAGGACCGCCAAAGCAACGTCAACGCGGGCAAACGCAAGATGGGCTACGTCGGCCTGGACTACAACTTCTCCAAGCGCACCGACCTCTATGCCGAGGTGGACAACAACCGCCTCACCGGCGCCTACCCGCAGCCCGGCTTCATGGGCACCCGCAACGCCACCGGCGTGACCGTGGGCCTGCGCCACCGCTTCTGACGCCACGCGTCTTCAAGGAGGTCTCATGAGCGCATTGCCTCACTTCACGCGCCGCGCCTTCGTGCTGGGTGCCACCCTGGCCGCCACCGCCGGCCCGCTGTCTGCGCTGGCACAGGACTATCCCAGCAAGCCCATCACGCTGATCGTGCCCTACGCCGCGGGCGGCAGCTCCGACACGCGGGCGCGCCAGCTCGGCGAGAAGCTGGCCGCCCTCCTGGGCAAGGCCGTGGTGGTGGACAACAAGCCCGGCGGCAACGGCAACATCGGCACGGACGCCATCGCCCGCGCCACGCCGGACGGCCACACCATAGGCATAGGCAACCTCGCCCCGCTGGCGGTCAACAAGACGCTGTTCCCCAAGCTCAGCTACGACCCGCAGCGCGACCTCGTGCCGGTGGCGCTCATAGAGAAGGGGCCCTTGCTGCTGGTGGTCAGCGCCGACAAGTCGCCCCACAAGAGCCTGAAGGACCTCATCGCCGCCTCCAAGGCCTCCCCGGGCAAGCTCAGCTACGCCTCCGCCGGGTCGGGCGGCTCCTTCCACCTGGCCGGCGAGACGTTCAACATCGTCACCGGCACCGACGCCGCGCACATCCCGTACCGCGGCGGCGGCCCGGCGGCCAACGACCTGTTGGGCGGCACGGTGGACTACATGTTTGAGATGGCGCCGGCCGCCATGGGTTACCTGAAATCCAGCCCGCCACGCATGCGCGCGCTGGCGGTGGCCCACGACAAGCGGCTGGCCTCGCTGCCGGACGTGCCCACCTTCGCCGAACTGGGCATCCAGGACATGGTGATCTCCAACTGGTTCGGCGTCGTGGCGCCCAAGGGCACGCCACCGGCCATCGTTGCCAGGCTCAACCAGGCCATCAACCAGGCGCTGCAGGCACCGGACCTGGCCAGGCGCATCACCGATCCGGGCAACGTCATTGGCGGCGGAACGCCGGAGGATTTCGCGGCGCTGATCGCCTCGGAAGCCCAGCGCTGGGGCCAGCTCATCAAGGCGCGCGGCATACGGCCGGACTGACCGTTTGATCCAGCAAAACGGGGCCTGTCTCGCGACAGTCCCCGCCTTCTTGAGTCCCGGTGAACAAGGCGGCAGCGCTGCCGCCGCCTTCAGCCTTGCGCGTCCAAGCGTGCCTGCAGCGCCGCGATGGCCGCTTCCGGGGCGCTCAGCACCGGGCAGGGCAGCACGGCCTGGACCTGGGCCAGGGCGCGCGAGTTGGAGAAGTGCGCCAGCATCACCGCGTCGCAATGCGCCAGCCGTGCCGCCGCCTCGACATGCAGGCGGTCGTGCGTGGTCATGTCGCCCGCCTTGGCCGCGGCCAGGGCGGCGGGCAGGCACACCGTCTCCAGCGACACGTCCACGCCGCGCTCGCGTGCCAGGGCCTTGAACTCCTGCTCCATGGACGGCACGGCGGCACCGAAGGTGGCGAGCATGCCGATGCGCCGCCCGGCGCGCAGCGCGGCCTCGAACATCGCCTCGTTGGGCTTGAGCACCGGCACGGGCAGCCCGGCCGCGGCCTCGGCAATGGCGTCGCCGAAGGCCGAGCAGGTGAAGAGCACGGCGTCAGCCCCGTCCGCGATGGCGTGCTCGGCCAGGCGCCGGATGCGCGCGCGCAGGGCCTTGGTAAGCCGGCCGGCGCGCTCCAGGTCCGCCGGCAGCGCGTCGTCCACCAGGTTCACGCGCCGCGCCTGCGGCCAGCGCGCCTGGAAGGCGGCCTCCACCGGCGCCATGGCGACGTACACGGCATGGATGAGCGCGATGCGCGGGGCGCTGTCAGGGGTCGTCATTGGAATACTCCCGCTCACCATGGCGCGCCAAAGGCCTGGCGCAATTCCTCCAGGGCCGCCTCGTCCAGCGGCGCGGGCTTTGGATTCGCGAGCAACCACAGGCGGGCGGTCTCTTCCAGCTCCTCCAGCAGCGCCATGGCCGATGCCGGGGTGGCGGCCCACACGTTGGGGCCCAGCCGGTCCAGCATGACGGCCGACAGCCGGGCGCCGCGCCGGCGGGCCTGCTCGATTGCCTCTGCCACCAGCGCTGCCGCGGCCGGGTCGCCCGGCCGGTGGTAGGGGACGAGCGGCACGCGGCCCACCTTCATCACGAAGTAGGGCGTGATGGGCGGCAGGATGGCCTCCTCGCTCCACACGCCCGCCAGCGTCAGCGCCACCAGGTGCGTGGAGTGGGTGTGGATGACGCAGCGCGCCTGCGCGTCGGCGGCGTAGATGCGCCGGTGCAGCGCCAGCGTCTTGCTGGCGCGGTCGCCGCTCAATGGCTCGCCGCTGGCCGACACCTTGGCCAGGCGCTGCGGCTCCAGGAAGCCCAGGCAGGCGTCCGTGGGCGTGATGAGAAAGCCATCGTCCGTGCGCACGCTGATGTTGCCGGCCGTGGCGTGCACGTAGCCGCGCTCGAACAGGCTGCGGCCCACGCGGCAGATGTCTTCGCGCAGTTGGGTTTCGGTGGCCATGGTCAGTCCAGCAAGGCGAAAGCCTTGGTGAAGAAGTCCGCCGTGCCGAAGTTGCCGGATTTCAGCGCCACCAGCAGGCCCTGCGGCCCGGCCGCCGGCGATGGCGCGTGGCACCACGGCACGCCGGGGTCGATCTGCGGGCCGATGCGCAGGCGCTGCACCTCCAAGGCCTGCACGCAGGCGCCGGAGGTTTCGCCGCCGGCCACGACGAGCTGGCGCACGCCGCGCTCGACCAGGCCGCGGGCGATGGTGGAGAGCGTGCGCTCCACCAGCGCGCCGGCCTCGTCCACGCCCAGCCGCGCCTGCACGCTCTTGACCGCCGCAGGCTCGGCCGTGGCGTAGAAGAGCAGGGGCCGGCCGGCGATGCGGCCTTCGCTCCAGGCCAGCGCCGCCGCGGCCACGTCTTCACCCGCGGCCATGCGCAGCGGGTCCACCGCGAAGGCCTCGCCGCCGCGGCTGATGAAGTCCACCACCTGGGCGTTGGAGGCCGCCGAGCAGCTGCCGGAGACGATGGCCCGCGCGCCGCTCACTTTGGGCAGCTCGGCCGCCGCGGCGCTGGGCGCCAGGCCCTGGTTTTGCGGCAGGCCGATGGCGACCCCCGACCCGGCCACCAGCAGCGGCAGCGCCGCGAAGGCGCGGCCCATGGCCATGAGGTCGTCGTTGGCGATGGCGTCCACCACACCGAAGCGCACGCCTTCGGCCTGCAGCGCTTGCAGGCGCGCGCCAATGGCGTCGGCGCCCTGGCGCACCACCCCGTGCTCTACCAAGCCCACGCGGCCGCGGCACTGGCGCTGCATCACGCGCACGAGGCTGGCGTCCGTCATGGGCGTGAGCGGGTGGTGGCGCATGCTGCTGTCGCTCAGCAGCAGGTCGCCGACGAAGAGGTGCCCTTTGAACACCGTGCGCTGGTTCTCGGGAAAGGCCGGGCACACAGGCACGACGTCCGCGCCCAGGGCGCCGGCCAGCGCCTCGGCCACCGGGCCGATGTTGCCGCGCTCGGTGGAATCGAAGGTGGAGCAGACCTTGAAGTAGATCTGCCCCGCGCCCCGCGCGCGCAGCCAGCGCAGCGCGGCCAGCGACTGCGCCACGGCCGCGTCGGGTTCGATGGTGCGGGACTTGAGCGCGATGACCACCGCATCGGCCTCGACGGCCCTGTCCTGCCCGGGCACGCCAATGGTCTGCACCACGCGCATGCCGGCGCGCACCAGGTTGTTGGCCAGATCGGTGGCGCCCGTGAAATCGTCGGCAATGCAGCCCAACAGCATCAGCTTGCTCCAAGACAAATGGGAAAAGGCGGGCCTTGCAATGAAGCCCGCCCGTCATGCCGTGCGCCGGCGTCAGAGGGCGCGCGCCACCGCCTCGCCGAAGGCCTTGCAGCCCAGGGTGCCGCCCAGGTCGGCGGTGCGGGTGGCGGGGTTCTCCAGCACGCGGTCCACCGCGGCGTGGATGGCGGCGCCGGCCTCGAACAGCGCGGGCGCCTGGTGGTGCTCGCCCATCCACTGCACCAGCATCGCCACCGACAGGATCATGGACACGGGGTTGGCCTTGTCCTGGGCCGCGATGTCCGGCGCGGAGCCGTGCTGCGCCTGGGCGCAGCAGTGCGTGTCGCTGGCCATCATGGAGCCGGCCAGGCCCAGGCTGCCCGACAGCTCGCTGGCGAGGTCGGAGAGGATGTCGCCGTAGAAGTTGGTGGCGACTATGACGTCGAAGCGCTCGGGGCTGCGCACCAGGTGCGCGGTGGAGGCGTCGATCAGCAGGTCGTCCAGCCGCACCTCGGGGAAGTCCTGGGCCACGTGGCGCACGGCTTCCAGGAACAGCCCGTCCGTCATGTGGAAGCTGTTGGCCTTGTGCACGGCCGTGACCTTCTTGCGCCGCGTCATCGCCAGCTCGAAGGCGCGGCGCGCGATGCGCTCGCTGCAGTGGCGCGTGATCTTGCGCGTGGACAGCGCCATGTCGGGGCTGGGCATCACCTCGCCCCAGCCGCGCGCCATGTTGCGGTCGGGATAAAAACCCTCGGTGGCCTCGCGCATGATCACCAGGTCCATGGTCTTGCCCGGCTTCATGTTCGATTCCAGGAAGGGGCGCGTGCGCGCCGGGCGCACGTTGGCGTAGAGGTCCAGACCGATGCGAAAGCCCGCCGAGACGTTGCGGCCGCCCTTCTCCGGCGCCGGGTAGTCGGCGTGCGACTGCGTGCCCAGGATGATGCCGTCGCAACTGCGCGCCTTGGCCAGCACCTCCTCGCGCAGCGTGGTGCCGTGCTTTTCCAGACTGGCGAAGCCGACGTCGTCGTACTCGAACGCCAGGCCGAGCCGGTACCTGGCGTTGGCGGCGTGCAGCACGCCCACGGAAGCTTCAACGATTTCAGGGCCGATGCCGTCACCCGGCAACACGAGGATCTTCATGCTTGTCTCCAGACCGAAAGGGGCATGGCATCACCAGTGCCATGCCCGGCAGTTTAGGGCCTGTATTGCATCAGATCAACAATTAATACAAAATATCGGGTTCGTGAAACTACGCAGTCCGCAAGGGCCGGCCGCGTCATAGGTGGATCTCGACGGCCGGCTCCTTGGCGCGGGCGCGCTGGCCGGGCGTGGCGGGCGCCTTGTCGTCGGTCTTGATGGCGCGCACGACGTCCAGGTGCTGGCGCAGCCGGTGCGAGGCCTCCATGCGTTCGCCCGCCTCCAGCAGCGCCAGCAGCGCCAGGTGCTCTTCGCACTGGCGGCGCATGCGTTCGCGGTCCGGCGCGGAGTTGGTCTGGCAGTGGTATTCGATGACGCGCCGCTGCTGGTTCACGTTGCGCAGCGCGTCCATCAGGAAGCGGTTGTTGGCGCAGGCCACGATGGCCTCGTGGAACTCCGCGCCGGCGCGAAAGCGTTCCGCGGCCGTCCAGCGCTCGATGCCGCCGTCCAGCAGCATCTGCTGCTGGTGGCGCACCTTTTCGAACAGCGCGCGGTCCACCCTGAAGGTCGGCTCCAGGATGGCGGCGGGCTCGATGATCATGCGAAAGCGGTAGCTCTCGCGGTGCGAGTCCACCGTGTTGAGCACGGCCCGGAACAGCCAGCCCCGGCCCGGCTTGCGCTCGGCCAGGCCCTCGCGCGCCATGCGGTTGAGCACGCGTTGCACCTGCATGCGCGTGAGGCCGTGGCGCTCCATCAGCTCGGCTTCCGACACCTCCTCGTCCAGGGCCTCGTTGAGGCGGTCCTGCACGATGCGCATGTAGATCGCCTCGTCGGACTCGTCGTCGGCGATCTCGATCTTGCGCAGCCTGGCGGCCTCCTGCGCGACCTGGAAACCGCGGTTGGGGCTGGAGCTCAGGGCGCCCAAGGTCTCCAGGTATTGGAGCGCCTTGCGCACGGGCGAGCGCGAGACGCCCAGCGCGTCCGCCAGCGACTGCTCGGTGATGCGGTCGCCCACCGCGTAGCCGCCGGAGGTGAGCAGCTCCAGCACGCGGCCGGCCACGACGGGAACGATGCCGCCCGGAGGCGTGGGAGAGGAGGAATCTTTCATGGCCACTCCAGGGTTGCATGCCTGGGAAGCCAGGCCGTTCATCATGGACAAACCGTACTTTATAGGCTCGTGGTGCAATCTGCCGCCTGCCTGCACGGCCGTCACCATCCGCGGCTCACGTCGCGCGGCGCCCTTGCCTGCGCTTATTGGTACTTCATTGAGAAATTGTTCCTGATCTCAATGAGCCCGCATCGCAGAGCACTGGGTCAATTTCCTACGTGGAACTACGCACTTTCGCGGCAACGTTTGGTCTTTTATAGTCATACAAAACCAAGCACATGCAGCGCTTGGAATTGCAAGACACCGAGCCATCCATGCCATCACGCGTTTCATCCATGCCGGCGACCGCTGCGTCTTTGCCCGGCGCCACCGATACACATGTCCATGTGTTCGACCCGGCGCGCTTTGCCTTCGCCGTGGCTCGCAGCTACACCCCTGGGCCGGCCAGCGCGGCCGCGCTGCGTGAGTGCCATGCCCAACTCGGCATAGGGCGCGCGGTGCTGGTGCAGCCCAGCGTCTACGGCACCGACAACGGCTGCATGCTCGATGCCATCGCCCAACTGGGCCAGCATCGCTGCCGCGGTATCGCCGTGGTGGATCTGGAGCGCGTGAGCCGGGATGAGCTGCTGGCGCTGCATGCCGCCGGGGTACGCGGCGTCCGGCTCAACCTGGAAGTGCGCCATGAATCCGACCCGGCGCGCGTGCTGGCCGAGCTGCAGCGGGCCGCCGCCGTCGTGGACCTGCCGGGCTGGTGCGTGCAGATCCACTGCGCCGCATCGCTGCTGCCGGTCGTGGCCCAGGCCCTGCAGGGCTTTCGCGTACCGCTGGTGCTGGACCACTTTGGCGGCCTGCGTGCCGGCGATGCCGACACCCTGCAGCCTCCCTTGCGCACCTTGCTGGCGCTGCTGGCCACGGACCGCGTATGGCTCAAGCTCTCCGCCTTCTACCGCGCATCAAGCGACGCGACGCGCCACGCCGGCCTCGCGCCGCTGGCCCGCACGCTCATCCAGGCCCGCGCCGGGCGGCTGCTGTGGGGCTCCGACTGGCCGCACACCGGCGGCGGGAACCGCGACCGCGATCCCGCACGCATCGAACCCTTCCGAACCGTGGACTTGCCGGCCAGCCTTGCGGCCCTGCGGTCCTGGGCGCCTGACGCCGCGGTGCTGCACCGCATCCTGGTGGGCAACCCGGCCGAGCTCTACGGCTTTTCCGCGGACGCCGCGGCCTGACCCCCGCCCCGCCTCTTCTCCAACGCCTCCTTGGGAGACCTGCCATGACCCAACCCGACCCGCGCAGAGCCGCCGTGCTGCGCCCCGCAGAGATCAAGACGCACGACCGCGGCGGCGGCGCCAGCACCACGCCGCTGGTAGGCCCCTCGGTGGGTGCCACGGCCTTCATCAACGGCATCACCAGCTTCGCCCCCGGCACCAAGATCCCGTTCCACAGCCACAACTGCGAGGAAAGCGTGGTGCTGCTCGAAGGCGAGGCCATGCTCGACATCGAGGGCCAGGAGTCGGTGCGGCTGCAAGCGCTGGACACCACCTGGCTGCCGCCCAACCTCTCGCACCGCTTCCGCAACCTCTCCGACACGCAGCCCATGAAGATCCTGTGGATCTACGCCCGGCTGGACGCCACGCGCACGCTCACCGAAACCGGCGTGACCAACTTCGTCTCCGCGGAGCACGACAAGTGATTTTCGAAGTCGCCCACATCGCCGTGAAGCCCGGCATGCAAGCCGCCTTCGAGCGGGGCGTGGCCGAGGCCGCGCCGCTGTTCCAGCGCGCCAAGGGCTGCCACGGCCTGGCGCTGCAGCGCGGCATCGAGCAAGCCACGCATTACCGCCTGGTGGTGCAGTGGGAAACGGTGGAAGACCACATGGTCACTTTCCGCAACTCCGAGGACTTCCAGGGCTGGCGCCGCCTGGTGGGCCACTGCTTCGAAAGCGCGCCGCAGGTCGAGCACGTCGCCACGGTCCTGCAGCCGTTCTGACGGCAGACAGCCCCTACCTCTACCGGAGACCAGACCATGAATCGTCGCCTTGCCCTTGGGCTGGCGCTGGGCGCCCCTGCGCTCGCGATGCTGCCCGCCATGGCGTTGGCCCAGGCCTACCCCAGCAAGCCCGTGACCGTGACCGTGCCCTTCGCGGTGGGCGGCGGCAGCGACAACGTCGCCCGCATGGTCACGACCAAGCTCACCGAGCGCACGGGCAAGAGCTTCGTCATAGACAACCGCGGCGGCGGCGGCACCAACATCGGCAACGAGGCCGCCTCGCGCGCCACGCCTGACGGTTACACCTTCCTGCTGGGCCAGTTCACGCTGTCGGTGAACCCGCACCTCTACAGCGGGCTGCGCTACGACGCCGACAAGAGCTTCGTGCCGGTGGTGCACATCGCCGACGCGCCCACGGTGCTCATCGTCCCGGCGTCCTCGCCCATGAAGACCGTGGCCGACGTGGTGGCCGCCGCCAAGGCCAGGCCCGGCAAGCTCAACTTCGGCTCCGGCGGCTCCGGTACCTCGGTGCATTTGGCCGGCGAGCTGTTCAAGCTGCAGAACAAGGTGGACCTGGTGCACATCCCCTACAAGGGCAGCGCGCCGGCCATGACGGACCTCATCGGCGGCCAGATCGAGATGATGTTCGACACCTCCACCTCGGCGCTGCCGCACATCAAGGGCGGCAAGGTACGCGCCGTGGGCGTGGCCGCGGGCCAGCGCTTGAAAGACCTGCCGGGCGTGCCGACGTTCGCCGAGCAGGGCTTCAAGGACTTCGACGTGCCCGCCTGGTACGGCTTCGTCGCGCCCAAGGGCACGCCGGCCGAGGCCGTGCAGTGGCTCAACGCCGAGGTCAACGCCGTGCTCAAGGACCCGTCCGTGGTGGCCAAGCTCGACGCCGTGGGCGCCGTGGCCGTGGGCGGCACGCCGGCGCAGATGGGCGACTTCATGAAGGCGCAGTCCGGCCGCTGGGCCAAGGTCGTCAAGGACGCCGGCATCAAGCTCGACTGAAGCGGCGGCATGCCTGCCTTCCCTTTCCAAATTTCCAACATTTCCAACGTTCCACCCCAAGGCATCACCATGAAGATTCTGGTTCTCCCCGGCGACGGCATCGGCCCCGAGATCGTCGAAGCATCCGTCAACGTGCTCAAGGCGGCCGACGCCAAGTACCGGCTCGGCCTGTCCTACGACTACGAGGACGTCGGCTTCGTCAGCCTGGAAAAGCACGGCACCACGCTGCGCGAAGAGGTGCTGGCCAAGGCGCGCGGCTACGACGGCCTCATCCTGGGCACGCAGTCGCACGCCGACTATCCCGCGCCGGAAAAGGGCGGCCGCAACATCTCCGCCGCCTTCCGCGTGCAGCTCGACCTCTACGCCAACGTGCGCCCGGCGCGCACGCGCCCCTTCCTGGAATCGAACATGAAGCCGGGCAAGCGCATGGACCTGGTGATCATGCGCGAGGCCACCGAGGGCTTCTACCCGGACCGCAACATGGCCCGCGGCTGGGGCGAGATGATGCCCAGCCCCGACATGGCGCTGTCGGTGCGCAAGATCACGCGCCACTGCAGCGAGCGCATCGCGCGCCGCGCCTTCGAGCTGGCCATGAAGCGGCGCAAGAAGGTCACGGCCATCCACAAGGCCAACAGCTTCCACATGACCGACGGCCTGTTCCTGGAGTGCGCGCGCCAGGTCGCCAAGGACTTCCCCGAGGTGGAGTTCAACGACTTGCTGGTCGATGCCACCACGGCCTACCTGGTGCGCAGCCCCGAGCGCTTCGACGTGCTGGTGGCCGAGAACTTCTATGGCGACATCCTCTCCGACCTCGCCAGCGAGCTCTCCGGCAGCTTGGGCCTGGCCGGCTCCGTCATGGCCGGCGACCAGCTCTGCTGCGCCCAGGCGCAGCACGGCTCCGCGCCTGACATCCAGGGCCAGGACAAGGCCAACCCGGTGTCCATGATCCTGTCGGTGGCGATGCTGGCGCAGTGGCTGGGCGAGCACCACAAGCTGCCCGCGCTGTACGAGGCCGGCACGGCCATCGATGCCGCGGTGGACCGCGTGCTGGCCGACCCGGCCACGCGCACGGCCGACCTGGGCGGCACCATGGGCTGCAAGGCCTTCGGCGACGCGGTGGCCCGCGCGCTCTGACACAGCCGGCCGGAAGGCGGCCTGGAACGGCCTTGGCAGGCGCGCCTGTGTCGCGGGCAGCGGCCTCGCCAGGCTGCCCGCACCCCTTGGAGCGGAGCCGATAATGACGAACATGGCACGTGGACTTTCCGAACAGCTGGCAGCCAGCATCGAGACCTGGCTGGCTGAGGAGCAGGTGCCGGCGGGCACGTCCTTGCCCGAGAGGGCGGTGGCCGAGCGCTTTCGCGTCTCGCGCTCGCCGGTGCGCGAAGCCATGCAACTGCTGGCGCAGCGCCAGGTCATTGAGCGGCGCTCCGAAGGCGGCTATGCCGTGTGCGAGCGCGTGCAGGCAGCGCCGGCCCTGGCGCTGCCGCCGGTCGATCCGGACGAGCCGCTGTACCTGAAGATCGCCGAGGATCGCCTGGAAGGGCGCTTGCCCGACCGCCTGACGGAAAACGAGCTCATGCGCCGCTATGAGGTGACGCGTGCAAGGCTCAGCGCGGTGCTGCGCCGCATCACCAACGAAGGCTGGATAGAACGGCTGCCGGGCAACGGCTGGCAGTTCCTGCCGACGCTGAGCACCGGCGCCGCCTACGACCAGGGCTACCGGCTGCGCATCCTGCTGGAGCCGGCCGCCATCCTGGAGCCCACTTGGGCGCTGGATGAGGCCGCGCTGCGCAAGTGCCGCGCCGAGCAGCAGGCGCTGGTGGACGGGGCGGCGGAATGGGCCTCGCCCGTTCAGCTCTTCGACGCCAACTCCCGGCTGCACGAGACCATCGCCGGTTTCTCGGGCAACGTCTTCATGGCCGATGCGCTCAAGCGCGTGAACCGGCTGCGCCGGCTCATGGAGTACCGCAAGGCCGTGGACCGCACGGCCACCGCGCGGCGCTGCAAGGAACACCTGGCGCTCATCGACTTGCTGCTCTCCGGCCAGCGCGAGGCGGCGGCCGACTTCATGCGGCTGCACCTGCGCGACGCCGCACGCGAAAAGGCCGGCGGCACCCGGGCGCAGCCCACGGCACAGGCCGCCAAGGCCGGCCCGCTGGGCGAGCTGTTCATGCCCAAGGCCGGCTGACGCTGCTGGCGCGCGTCGCGCAGCGACGTCCCCACCCCCCTTACCGCAACACCACCAGCCGGCCCGGCCCGCGGGCCGGCGGGGCTGTTTCACCCTCACGAGTCCACGCCATGACCCACACCGTCACCACCATCAACCCCGCCACCGGCGCCGTGCTCCAGACCTACGAGGGCTGGACGCCCGCGCGGATCGAGCAGGCCGTGGCCGCCGGCCATGCCGCCGCCACGGCCTGGGGCCTGCAGCCGCTGGAAGTGCGCGTGGCGGCCGTGCGCCGCCTGGCTGAAGAGCTGCGCCGCCAGAAGGACGCCTTCGCCCGCCTGGTCACCGCCGAGATGGGCAAGCCCGTGGCCGAGGCCGCGGGCGAGCTGGAGAAGTCCGCCGTCACGGCGCTGTACTACGCCGACAACGCGCAGCGGCTGCTCTGCGACGAGAAGGTGGCCATAGACGGCGCGCACGCCTGGGTCAGCTACGAGCCCATCGGCCTGGTGCTGGCCGTGATGCCGTGGAACTTCCCGGTGTGGCAGGTCATGCGCTTCGCTATCCCGTCCATCACCGCGGGCAACGGCGTGCTGCTCAAGCATTCACCCAACGTCACCGGCTGCGCGCTGGCACTGCAAAAGCTTTTCACCGACGCCGGCTTGCCTGAAGCGCTGGTGACGACGCTGGTCGTGGCCGAAAGCCAAGTGCCTGCCGCCACGGAGCGGCTGATTGCCGACGAGCGCATTGCCGCCGTGACGCTGACCGGCTCCAACCGTGCCGGCGCGGCCGTGGGCGCGGCGGCCGGGCGCGAAGCCAAGAAGTCGGTGCTGGAGCTGGGCGGCTCGGACGCCTTCATCGTCCTGGACGACGCCGACGTGAGCGCGGCCGCGGCCGCGGCGGTGAAGGCCCGTTTCCACAACGCGGGCCAGAGCTGCGTATGCGCCAAGCGCTTCATCGTCGCGGCCTCGGTGGCCGAACGCTTCACGCAACTGTTCGTGCAGGGCACGCGGGCGCTGGTCGTGGGCGACCCCACCGACCCCGCGACGCAAGTCGGCCCGCTGGCACGCGGCGACCTGCGCGAGGCGCTGCAGCGGCAGATCGAGCGCTCGGTGGCCGCCGGCGCCCAACTGCTGGCGGGCGGCCGTGCGCTGGACGGACCGGGCTATTACTTCGAGCCCACCGTCATTGCCAACGCGGCCCCCGGGATGGCGGTGTTTGACGAGGAAACCTTCGGCCCGGCCGCGGCAATCGCCGTCGCGCGGGACGACGCGCACGCCATCGAGCTGGCCAATGCCACGCCCTTCGGCCTCTCGGTGAGCATCTGGACGGGATCTACACAGCGCGGCGTCCAACTGGCCAGGCGCATCACCACCGGCGCGGCTTTCATCAACGCCGTCACGGCCTCCGACGCGCGCGTTCCCTTTGGCGGCACCAAGAAGTCGGGCTACGGCCGCGAGCTGGCCGCCGCGGGCGTGCGCGAGTTCTGCAACATCCGCACGTACTGGGCGGCAGGCCAGGCCTGAATGCCACGCACGGGTGGGCCGTGCACGGGCCCCGATGGCGCTCGACCCCTCGCGTGAGCTTCAAGGCGTGCGCGGTAAGTTCCTTCTGCGAACGTGAGGGACCCTGTATCGGCAAGGGTCGCGGCTCGCACCACATTGAAGCGAGGACTATGCTGCCGGCCACGTTCGCCCATGGCGACCTTGGCGCCGCCACCGGTAGACGCGAGCGGTATCGGAGGCTGACATGGCCATCGTGGTTGACGACTTTGCAGTGGATGAGTCGAGCGGCCTGGCACGCTTCACCGTGCGCCTCACCGAGCCCACCACCTCGCCGGTACAGGTGTCCTGGGCCACGGCCGCCGCCACGGCCCACGCGGGCGTGGACTACACGGGCCGCTCCGGCGTGCTGGTCTTCGATCCCGGCCAGCTTTCGCTCACGGTGGACATCCCGCTGCTGGACGACGCCACGCGCGAGCCGCTGGAGCTGTTCAAGCTCAATCTCTTCGATGCGGTCAACGACACCCTAGGCCGGCACACCGCCTGGGCCACCATCGTCGACGACGACGCGCCGGCCCTGGGCCGGCCCAAGCTGCTGGTGGACGACGTGGTCGTGGACGACGCCGAGGGCCAGGCCATCTTCACGCTGCGCCTGGACCACCCCAGCAGCCAGTTCCTGGAGTTCAACGTCGCGTCCATCGACGGCGGGCGCACGCTGCATTTCGACCCCGGCGAAGTGGCGCAGACCTACACCGTGGGCGTGCCGCCGCGCACCGGGGCGTCGCAGGGGTCGACCTACTTCGACCTGTCCTTGGGCGACCCGGTGGACGTGGACATTCCCAACACGCGCGCCAAGCTCTACGTGGCGGGCGTGGCCGGCGTGAACGAGGGGGCGCAGCCCTGGGGCGGCGTCAGCGTGCTGGACGCGCAGGCCGGCGAGGCCGACGCCACGCTGAACTTCGTGGTCAGCCTCAGCGCGCGCTCGGCGCTGACGTCCAGCGTGAGCTGGCGCATCGAGGGCGTGACCGCGAGCGCGGGCAGCGACTTCCTGGCGCAAAGCGGCACGCTGGTGTTCGCGCCCGGGCAGGTGGCGCAGGTGGTCCACGTGCCCCTGCTCAACGACGGCGCGGTGGAGGCCGACGAGCTGCTGCGCCTCGTGCTCTCCAACCCGGTGAACATGGCCATCGCCGACGGCCGCGGCGAGGTGCTGGGCACCATTCGCGACAACGACCGGCCCGCGGGCACGCCCGTCATCCACATCGACGACGCCATCGTGGACGGCTGGGAGCCCTTCGCCCGCTTCAACCTCTGGCTGGACAAGCCCAGCACCGAGTACGTCACGCTGCGCTACGCCACCGAGGACCGCAGCACCCGCGTGTTCACCGACTACGAGCGGATGCTGCCGCAGACGGTGGTGTTCGCGCCGGGCGAGACCAACAAGACGGTGCTGGTGGCGCTGAACAACGTGGACGACGGCGCGGCGCACGACAGCCGCTTCCTGGACCTGCTGCTGACCAACCCCGTGAACGCCACCCTGGGCGACACGCGGGCGCACATGGTGCTGCCCTCGCACCACGACGGCAGCGCCGCCAGCCCCGGCGTGCAGGCCGCGGCACTGCACGCGCGCGAGACGGACACCACGCTGGACTTCGTGGTGACGCTGGATGCGCCGTCCGCGCGCAGCGTGAGCGTGGCCTACAGCACCGTGGACGGCACGGCCCGCGCCGGCAGCGACTACGTGGCGCAAAGCGGCCAGGTGGTGTTCGCGCCGGGGCAGACGCTGCAGGTGCTGCACGTGGCGCTGCTGGACGACGCGCGCGCCGAGAGCACCGAGACCTTCAGCCTGCGCCTGGCCAACCCCGTGGGCAGCGAGCCCGCGCCGGTGGTGGCCCGCATCCTGGACAACGAGACGCCGCCGGCCACGGGGGCCACCGTGGTCGGCACGTCCAACGCCGACAACGTGCTGGTGGGCAAGCTGGGCACCGAGACCCTCGTAGGCGGCAGCCACGACGACCTGCTCGACGGCGTGGGCGGCGTGACCATGCGCGGCCTCGCGGGTGACGACAGCTACATCGTCGAGGCCGCCGGCGACCGGGTGCAGGAAAACGCCGGCCAGGGCCACGACGTGGTCCACGCCTACGTGGACCACGTGCTCGCGCCCAACGTCGAGGAACTGCACCTGTACGAAGGCGCGCGCCGCGGCACCGGCAACGCGCAGGACAACCTCATCGTCGGCGACGACCTGCGCAACGTGTTGGCGGGCCTGGACGGCAAGGACACGCTCGTGGGCGGCCTGGCCAACGACACGCTCACCGGCGGCGCGGGCAACGACTTGCTGGACGGCGGCCAGGGCAACGACTCGCTGCAGGGCGGCGACGGCAACGACGTGCTGCACGGCGGCTTCGACCTCAACGTGCTCGACGGCGGGGCGGGCAACGACCAGGTGTGGGCCGAGGCGCGGGACACGGTCACCGGCGGCGACGGGGCCGACACCATCGTTTTCGGCATCGAGGCCGGCGGCGCCACGGTCACGGACTGGAACAGCGCCGACGACCGCATCGTCTTCACCCGCCCCATAGGCGACGGCGACGCGGTGGTGGACAACGCCCTGGTGCGCAACGCCCCGGGCGGCTTTTCCACCGCGGCCGAGCTGGTCATCTTCACCCGCGACATTGCGGGCGCCATCACCGCGGAGAGCGCCGCGGCGGCCATTGGCGCGGCCACCTCGGCCTACGCGCATGGCGACTCGCGGCTGTTCGTGGTGGACAACGGCGAGCAGGCGGCCCTGTTCCAGTTCTCTTCCAGCATGTTCCTGCCCGGCGGCTCCGACGCGGTCGTCTCCGCCAGCGAGCTGTTCCTGGTCGCCACGCTCGGCGACGACGTGAGCACGCTGGCCGACTACAGCTTCAGCGTCTAGCGCGCACGACCGCACGGCTGCGCACGGACGCCCAACGCAACTTCTCGTGGCGAGGGTTCCATGTCAATCCTGGTGGACGACATCGCGGTGGACGAATCCGCCGGCGTGGCCCGCTTCACGGTGCGGCTGAGCGAGGCCAGCGACACGGCGGTGGCGGTGCACTGGGCCACCGCCGACGGCAGCGCGCGCAGCGGCGTGGACTACACGGCCCGCGCCGGCGTGCTGGGCTTCGACCCTGGGCAGCTCAGCCTCGTCGTCACCGTGCCGCTGCTGGACAACGCCACGCACGAGGGCACCGAGCTGTTCAAGCTCACCCTGTTCGACCCCGTGAACGACGACATCGGCCGTGCCGCGGCCTGGGCCACCGTGCTCGATGACGACGCCCCCGCGGGCCGCCCAACGCTGCGCGTGGCCGACACCGTGGTGGACGACGCCGAAGGCAAGGCCCTCTTCACGCTGGTGCTGGACCGCCCAAGCACCGGCACGGTCCGCGTCAACCTCGCCACAGCCGACGGCAGCGCCTTTGCCGGCAACGACTTCGTCGCGCTGGCGCCGCAGACGCTGTCCTTCGCCCCGGGCGAGGTGGTCAAGACCGTGGCGGTGGACGTGATGCCGCGCGCCTTTTCCAACACGCCCTCGGCCTGGTTCGACCTGCAGCTCTCGGCGCCCACGGGCCTCAACCTGCCGGACACGAATGCACGCGCCTTCATCGTCGGCTCGGCCGACGTGCGCGTGTTTCCCGTGTCCGACCCCGTCATCAGCGTGCTGGACGCCCAGGCCGGCGAAAGCGACGCCACGCTGGACTTCGTGGTGAACCTGAGCGCCAAGCCCTTCCAGGACGTGAGCGTCAACTGGCGCGTCGACGGGCTGACCGCCCGCGCGGGCAGCGACTTCGTGGCGCAAAGCGGCACGCTGGTGTTCAGGGCCGGGGAGCTGGCGCAGGTGCTGCACGTGCCGCTGCTGGAGGACCGTGCGCCGGAAAGCGACGAGCTGGTGCGCCTGAGCCTGTCCGCTCCCGTCAACGCGCAGTTGGGCGACGGCGCCGGCGACGTGCTGGGCACCATCCACGACAACGACCGCCCAAGCGGCACGCCCGTGATCCGCGTGGACGACGGCATCGTGGACAACTACGAGCACTTGGCACGCTTCAACGTCTGGCTGGACCGCCCAAGCACCGCGCCCGTCACCGTGCGCTACGCCACCGCCGACGCCAGCGCCAGCTCCAGCCGCGACCAGGGCGACTTCGCCGCGCAGGCGCTGCAGACGCTGGTGTTCGCGCCGGGCGAGACCAACAAGACCGTCTACGTGCCCATACACACGGTCAACCCCTTCGTGATCCATGCCGACAGCGAGTTCTTCGACCTGCAGCTCTCGGCCCCCACCGGCGCCACGCTGGGCGATGCGCGCGCCCACATGGTGATCCCGGCGCACTATTTCGGCTCCGGCAGCGGCGGCGGCGGCGTGGGAAACGCCGTGGCACTGCCCTCGCGCGAAGCCGACACCGTGCTGGACGTGCTGCTGCTGGCCCAGCCCAGCAACCGCCTGCAAAGCGTGAGCTACAGCACCCAGGACGGCAGCGCGCACGCCGGCAGCGACTACGTGGCGCAGTCCGGCACGGTGGTGTTCGCCCCGGGGCAGACGCTGCAGGTGCTGCACATCCCGCTGCTGGACGACGGCATCGCCGAGAACACGGAAACCTTCACCATCCGGCTCGCCGGCGCCGGCGTCCCGGCCGTGACGGCCACCATCCTGGACAACGAGCGCATCGCCACCGGCCCCGTGCGCGCCGTCGGCTCGCCCGGCGGGGACAACGTGCTCATAGGCCATGTCGGCACCGACGAAGTGGTGGGCGGCCTGGGCAACGACCTGCTCGACGGCGTGGCGGGCGTCACCCTGCGCGGCCTGGGGGGCAACGACGCCTACCTCGTCGAGGCCCGCGGCGACGTGGTGGTGGAGCAGCCCGGCGATGGGCACGACGCGGTGTGGGCCTACCTCGACTACACGCTGCCGGCCAACGTGGAAGACCTCCACCTGCTCGGCCCCGCGCAGCGCGCCAGCGGCAACGCGCTGGACAACTGGATGTTCGGCAACGCCGCGGCCAACGCGATGTCGGGCCTGGACGGGCGCGACACCCTGCAGGGCGGCGACGGCGCCGACACGCTCAATGGCGGCAACGGCGACGACGAGCTGCGCGGCGAGGCCGGCAACGATGTGCTCAACGGCGGCGCGGGCAACGACCGGCTGCGCGGCAACGAGGGCGCCGACACGCTCGACGGCCAGGGCGGCGACGACCTGCTCGTGGGCGACATGGACGGCGAGCGGCTCACCGGCGGCGCGGGCGCCGACGTGTTCGCCATCCCCTTCGTCAGCCCCTATTGGGACGGCGTGCTGCCCACCGTGGTCACGGACTTCAGCAGCCCCGACGACCGCTTCGTCCTGGGCATGTACTCGTCCATAGGCGACCGCGACCTGACCATAGACAACCCGCTAGTGCGCGGCGCGCCGGGCGGCTTTTCCACCGCGTCGGACCTGGTGATCTTCACGCGGGACATCGGCGGCGACATCACCGCCGCCAGCGCGGCGGCGCAGATCGGCTCGGCCACCTCGGCCTATGCCGCCAACGACCAACGGCTGTTCGTCGTGGACAACGGCGCGCAGACCGGCGTGTTCCTGTTCCTGTCCGACGGCGGCGACGGCCGCGTCAGCGCCGACGAGCTGACGCTGATCGTCCTGGCCGACGGCGGGCCCAGTGGCCTGTCCGACTACAGCTTCGGCCTCGTCTGAGCGTGCCCAGGACGATGCCAAAACGAGGAGGAGACCCCGGTGACCATCCTGATCGATGACTTGGACGTGGACGAATCCGACGGCCTGGCCCGCTTCACGGTGAAGCTGAGCGAGGCCCATGCCGCACCCGTGAGCGTGCGCTGGGCCACCGCCGACGTCACGGCCCTGGCGGGCGTGCTCACATTCGACCCCGGGCAGCTTGTCCTCACCGTGGACGTGCCGCTGCTCGACAACTTCGCCCGCGAGCCGGACGAGATTTTCAAATTGCTGCTGTCCAACCCGGTCAACGACGTGCTGGCCAGCACCGTGGCCTGGGCCACCCTCCACGACGACGACGGCCCGCGCGGCCGCCCCGTGATCCATGCGGACGACACGGTGGTGGACGACGCCACCGGCGCCGCGCTGTTCACCTTCACGCTGGACCGTCCAAGCGCCACTTCCGTGAGCGTGCGGCTGGCGCTGGACCCCGGCTCCACGGCGCAGGGCGACCTGCTGCCCTTCGCGCCGCGCACGCTGGTGTTCGCGCCCGGCGAGGTCGTCAAGACCGTGCGCGTGGACGTGGCGCCGCAGGACGACGCCTGGCACGGCTCCACGCACTTCGACCTGCGGCTGTCCTCGCCGGTGGGCGCGGACGTGCCTGACGCCAATGCCCGCGCCTTCATCGCCGGGCCGAGCAGCGTGCGCAACGACGGCGTGGGCCTGCCGCTGGTCAGCGTGTCCGACGCCTTTGCCGGCGAGGGCGACGGCGAGATGCGCTTCCTCGTCTCGCTCAGCGCCCGCTCGGACGTGGCCACCAGCGTGAGCTACTTCCTGCGCGGCTTCACGGCCCAGGCCGGCGCGGACTTCCACGAGCAGTCCGGCACGCTGGTGTTCGCGCCCGGCGAGATCAGCCGCGTCATCACGGTGCCCGTGCTCAACGACAGCTTCCAGGAATCCGAGGAGGTGTTCACGGTGTTCCTGGGCAATGCCAAGGGCCTGGTCATCGTGGACGGCGTGGGAGACGCCCAGGGCACCATCCGCGACGACGACCGCCCAACGGGCACGCCCACGGTGTTTGTCGACGACGGCGTGGTGGACGGCTGGGAGCCCTTCGCGCGCTTTCACGTCTGGCTGGACAGGCCCAGCACCGAGCAGGTCACGGTGCGCTACGCCACCAGCGACGGCAGCGCCCGCGCCGGTACCGGCGCGCCCGTGGGCGGCTACAACGACTACGTGGACCAGGGCGTGCAGACGCTGGTGTTCGCGCCCGGCGAGGTCAGCAAGACCGTGCTGGTGCCGCTGGCCCACCAGGGCGAGCCCACCCACCAGCCCGGCAGCGAGTTGCGCGAGCCCGCCGAGTTCTTCGACCTGCGGCTCACCAACGCCGCCAACGCGGGGCTGGGCGACGGCTTGGGCCACATGGTGATTTCCGGCAACCAGACCAACCTCGGCGCGTCCTCGACCCTGCGCGTGGTATCGGCCGCCACGCGCGAGGGCGGCACCACGCTGGACTTTTTCGTAGAGCGCGACTTCGGGTCGGACCGCGTCGAATCGGTGGGCTACGCCGCCATCGCCGGCACGGCCGAGGCCAACCTGGACTTCTTCGCGCACCGGGGCGGCGTGACCTTCCAGCCGGGCCAGACGCTGCAGGTGATACGCATCCCGCTGATCAACGACACCGTGGCCGAAGGCACCGAAACCATCACGCTGCGGCTGACGACCGAGGACGGCCGGCAATTCGATGTCCAGGGCCGCATCCTCGACGACGAGCGCCCCGCCGGCGGGCAAACGCTCACCGGCGCCGCCGACGTGGACAACGTGCTCATGGGCCCGCCCGGCACCACGCTGGTCATCGGCGGCGACCACGACGACCTGCTCGACGGCAGCGGCGCCGTCACCCTGCGCGGCGGCCTGGGCGGCGACAGCTACATCGTCGACACCCCGACGACCCGCGTCGAGGAGGGCGTGGACGCCGGCCTCGATACGGTCTACGCCTACTTCGACTACACGCTGGGCAACAACCTGGAAGTGCTCGCGCTGGGCGGCGTCGCCGTGCGCGGCACCGGCAACGCGGGAAGCAACACCCTCATCGGCAACGCCGTGGCCAACGTGCTCAGCGGCGGCGACGGCATAGACGGGCTGTACGGCGGCGACGGCAACGACACGCTCTACGGCGATGCCGGCGGCGACTTCATGTATGGCGGCAACGGTGCCGACGTGCTCATGGGCGGCCTGGGCAACGACGTGATGTCGGCAGGCAACCTCGCGGCATTGCCGCCCGGCCCCGTGGCCGCCGACCTGCTCGACGGCGGCGACGGCGAGGACGTGCTCAGCGCCGACAGCGGCCGCGACACCCTGCGCGGCGGCGCGGGCAACGACAACCTCTTCGGCGGCCCCGACGCCAACGTGCTCGAAGGTGGCGCGGGCACCGACACGCTGCGCGGCGGGCCCGGCGGCGACACGCTCACCGGCGGCGAGGGCCGCGACATCTTCTACTTCAATGCCCTGGACTACGCCGCCGCGCCCACGGCCGACCGCATCACCGACTGGCGCAGCGTGGACGACAAGCTCATCTTCAACGGCTTCGGCATAGGCGACCGCGACGGCCGCATCGAGGGCGGCCTGGAGCGCGCCGCGCCCGGGGGCTTCTCCACCGCGGCCGAGCTGGTGATCTTCACCACCGACATCGCCGGCGCCCTCACCGCCGACAGCGCGGCGCAGCGCATAGGCTCGGCCACCTCGGCCTATGCCGGGGAGCAGGCGCGGCTGTTCGCGGTGGACAACGGCGGGCAAAGCGGCGTGTTCCTGTTCACCAACGAGGACAACGACGCGCGCGTGAGCGCCGGTGAGCTCACGCTGCTGGTGCTGCTGGACGGCGGCACCACCACGCTGGCCGACTACGCCTTGAGCTTCGCGTAGGACCAGGGCCTTGGCCATGCGGCGCTTCCTGGCCGACCACGCCCAACTCTTCCTGGCCGTGGCCGGGTTCAGCCTGGTGCTTAACCTCGCGCTGCTGGCGCCCTCGCTGTTCATGCTGCAGGTGTTCGACCGGGTGTTGTCCACGCGCAGCGTGGAGACGCTGGTGATGCTGGCGCTGGTCACGGCGCTGGCCCTGGCGCTGATGTTCGTGCTGGACCTGGTGCGCGCACGGCTGCTGGCGCTGGCCGGCAGCCTGTTCGAGGACGGCGGCGGGCAGACCGCGTTGCGCCGGCTGCTGGACGGCGCCGATGCGCGCCACCGCGACGCGCTGCGCGACCTGGCCTGCGTGCGCCAGGCGCTCAGCGGCGCGGCGCTGCTGGCGCTGCTGGACGCGCCGTGGATGGTGGTCTACCTGGGCGTCATCTTCGCCTTCAGCCGCATCCTGGGCTGGCTGGCGCTGTGCAGCGCGCTGCTGCTGGTTGGGCTGGCCTGGCTGGGCGAGCGGATCACGCGCTCGCGGCTGGCGGCACTGCAGCAGCGCTCGCGCGACGCGGCGCGGCTCACCGACGGTGCGCTGCGCCAGGCCGAGGTGGTGCGCGCCCTGGGCATGGGCGCGCACGTCGCCGCGCGCTGGCGCGCGCTCAACCGCACGCTGCAGGCCGGCCAGCTGAGCACCCAGCGGCGCAGCGGGCTGGTGTCGTCGGCCACGCGGGCCTTCAGGCAGTCGGTGCAGGTGGTCATGATGGGCGTGGCCGCCTGGCTGGTGATCGAGCAGCAGGCCACGCCGGGCGTGATGATCGCCGTGACCATCATCCTTGGGCGCGCGCTGGCGCCGGTGGAGATGCTGGTGGCGCAATGGCGCCCGCTGCTGGAGGCGCACGCGGCCTGGCAGCGGCTGCGCCCCTTGCTGGAGCCCGCCGAGGCACCGGCCTTCGACGGCCTGCCCGCGCCGCGCGGAGCACTGTCGCTGGAGGGGGTGAGCCACGTTCCGCAGGGCGCGGCACAGCCGGTGCTGCGCAACGTCAGCCTGGAGGTGGCGCCGGGCGAGGTGCTGGCCATCGTCGGCCCAAGCGGCGCAGGCAAGTCCACGCTGGCGCGGCTGATGCTGGGGCTCCTCCGCCCCAGCGCCGGCGTGGTGCGCCTGGACGGCATGGAAATGACGCCCGCGTTGCCGGCGCTGGCCGGCAGTTGCGTGGGCTACGTGCCCCAGGAGGTGGCGCTGTTCGACGGCACGGTGGCCGACAACATCGCGCGGCTGCAACCCGGGGCGGCGGGCGCCGCGGTGGCGCAGGCCGCGCAGCGTGCCCGCGCGCACGAGATGATCGTGCGGCTGCCCCAGGGCTACGACACGCCCGTGGGCGAGGGCGGCGTGCGGCTGTCCGGCGGGCAGCGCCAGCTCGTGGCGCTGGCGCGCGCGCTCTATGGCGGCCCGCGCCTGGTGGTGCTGGACGAGGCCAACGCGCACCTCGACAGCGAGGGCGAGCAGGCCCTGTGCGCCGCGGTGGAGGGGCTGCGCGCGGACGGCGTCACGGTGGTGCTGATCACGCAGCGCACGCAGGTGCTGTCGGTGGCCGACCGCATCGCCGTGCTGCGCAACGGCAGCATTGAGCGCATCGGCGTGCGCCGCGACGCGGCCGAGGCGGCGGCCTCCGGGGCGCCAGCCGGCACGGCCGCGGGCGTGGGCGTGCTGCACCAGGCGCAATGAGCCCCATGGCCGCGCCCGCATTCGCCCCGTCCGGCATGGAGGCCGCCAACGATGCCGTGGTGCACGGCTGGCAGCGGCAGGCGCGGCGGCTCATCCTGGCCGGCCTGGTGGCGCTGGCCCTGGCGCTTGGGCTGCTGGTGGCCTGGGTGGCACTGGCGCCCTTGGCCGGGGCCACCGTAGCCGTGGGCATGGTGCGCGTGGACACGCACCGCAAGACCGTGCAGCACCGCGATGGCGGCATCGTCCGCGAGATCCTGGTGCGCGAGGGCGACCATGTGGCCGCCGGCCAGCCGCTGTTGACGCTGGACGACGCGCGGGTGGACGCCACCTACCAGATGCTGCGCAGCCAGCTCGATGCGCAGACCCTGCGCCAGGCGCGGCTGCTGGCCGAGCGCGAAGGCGCCTCCACCTGGCAGGCGCCGCCGGCGCTGCGGCCGCGCCGCGCCGAACCGCGGCTGGCCGAAGCCCTGGCGCGTGAACAGGCGCTGTTCGAGGCGCGCCGGGGCGCCTTGCAAAATCAGCAGCGGCTGCTGGTGCAGCAACTGGCGCAAGTGGCGCTGGAACAGGAGGCGCGCGAGCGCGAGTTCACCGCCATGCAGCAGGCGGTGGCCTCCATGCGCGAGGAGCTGGAGCTCAACCGCACGCTGGCCGAACAGGCTTTCGTGAACCGCACGCGCGTCATGGCGCTGGAGCGAACCGCCGCGGACTATCAAGGCCGCATCGACGCCAACCGCGCCGAGCTGGCACAGGCGCGCCAGCGCGCGGGCGAGCTGCAGGCCCGGCTGGACGCCTTGCGCGAGGGCTATCGCCAGGAAGCCAGCGCCGAGCTGCGCGATACGCAAGGCCACATCGTGGAGCTGGAGGAGCAGCTCGCCAGCGCGCAGGACGCCAGGCAGCGCCTGGCCGTGCCGGCGCCCGTCTCAGGGCGCGTGGTGGATCTGCGCGTGACCACGCCCGGCGGCAGCATCGGCCCGCGCGATGCGCTCATGGACATCGTGCCGGACGGCAGCCCGCTGCTGGTGGAGGCGCACGTGGGCGTGGACGCCATCGCGGAGCTGCGTGCGGGCCAGTCGGCCGACGTGCGGCTGACTGCTTACCGCCAGCGCAGCACGCCCCTGATCACCGGCCGCGTGACGCAGGTGTCGGCCGATGCGCTGCGCGACCGCGACAACGGCACGCCTTACTACGTGGTGCAGGTCGCGCTGGACCCCGCCTCGCTGGCCGCCGCGGGCGAGGTGGCCTTGCAGCCAGGCATGGCCGCGGAAGTGTTCATCCGCAGCCGCGCAGGCACGGCGCTGGACTTCCTGGTGGAGCCCTTGCTCAACGCGGCGCGGCGGTCGTTGCGCCAGCATTAGAGAGGTCCTTGTCCATCAGGGCGGGAGCGTGGACGTCCGGATCGGCATCGTCTGCAGGGCAGCCACCCTGCTCAGAGAGATTCCTGACCATTTTTGTGCTGCTCCGCGCGAAGCTGGGTGCTGCCAGGCAGGCCAGGACGGAGACGAACCCGATCAACCGGCAATCATCCTGACCATTTTTGTGACCGAACGGTCATTGAATGGGCCAACGGCCTGTAGAGCAGGGCTGGGGTGAACCGTGCCCATACAGGGCGCAGCACAAAAATGGTCAGGATGCAGTAGCACGCTGCCGAGTCCGTACGGTTGCGGGCACAAAAACAGTCAGGATGACTTCAGCGACAGCGCACCGCCCATGCCACCCAGCCTGCCGGCGGATTCATCGTGCGAACGGAAAGATTGCCGGCACAAAGGCAGTCAGGATGGCCATCGCTTCTGCGCAAACCACGGAAAGCTTTCTTCCACTTGCTAGCCAGCTTTTAATAGCTTTAAAAACAAGCAAGCTTTAGAGAGTCAAAAAATCCTTTAAAAACAATAAGTTAGTGTGGGAAAAATGACTGTTTTTGTGCTCTGGCCGAGTCAACATGACTGTTTTTGTGCGCATCCTGACCATTTTTGTGATGAGCAAGATGACTGTTTCTGTGCCGCAAGCTGACCATTTCTGTGCGGCAAACTGACCATTCCTGTGAAAGCTGACCATTTCTGTGCCGGCACCGCCAAGTGGGCGCCAGCACAGCGTATTTAAGACTTGTCCCCAGCCATCATGACCATGGTTGTGCTCATGCACCGCGCGGTGCAGCGACGCGGTTGCGGGAGCATCGTGACCATTTTTGTGATGAGCTTTGCCGTGGTGTCGAGCGCAAGTGGCACAAAACTGACCATCATGGTTGACGTACAGTCAGGATAGGCACTAGCCTTGCGGCCTTCCTGACCCGTCCTCACGCCGGCGCCATGGCCAAGAACAAACTCATCACCACGGATGTCGTCGGCGAGCAGTACGCGTTGCAGCTCTTCGAGGAAACCATTGGCCGCAAGGGCCGCACCGCCACGATCGCGGATGCGGAAGGGGACCTGGCCTTTCCGAAGAACAACATCTTTGTGGACGTGTCCGGCGTCGGCGTGCTGGCCCGCCGCGGCCTCAACGTCATGAACTACCTGGCGTGCGATGCGCCGGCCGACGTGGTGGAGTTCGAGTGCGATGTGGGCCTGTTCAAGTTCCTGCTGAACTACCAGAGCCGCAACCACAAGCATCTCAACGAGGCGCTGCGCGAGGCGCAAAAGACCAGCGTGGTCGTGCGGCGCGAGCGGCCCAACGCCAACGGCAGCCACGACTTCGTCTCCATCCCGCTGGTGGGCATCGTGGGCGTGGCCGGGGGCAAGGTCTATTTCAAGTTCGATCCGGCCATCCGCAAGCTGCACAAGGACCCGCGCGGCTTCACCTTCCTGTCGCTGCGCACGACCTCGGCGTTCACGTCGGTATTCGCGCACAGCCTGTACGAAAAGCTCAAGTCGATCGCCTTTCGCGGCTCGCCCACCGACTGGCTCACGCTGGAAGAGGCCCGCAAGTGGACAGGTGCGGCAGATGCCAAGTTCATGGCGGCCTGGCCGGAGTTCCGCCGCCGCGCGCTGCTGGTGGCCATCGAGCAGATCAACGAGCTTTCCGACCTCTTCGTTGAGGTGGAAACCAAGTCGTCGCCCGGCTCCAAGAAGGTGACGCACCTGCGCTTCGTGTTCTCGGAGCAGGAAGGCAAGATGGTGCAGTCGCTGCGCCAGACCGAGACCCGCAAGAACCTCTACGAGACGCTGCGCGGCGAGTTCGGCATAGGCGCCGTGGACTTGCAGGCCATTGCGGCCAAGGCCGAGGACTACACGCCTGAGCGCATCCAAGCCGCCATCGAGTTCGTCCGCCACCGCATGGCCACGCAGCGCAAGAAGATCAGCGCGCCGGGTCGCTACCTCATGAAGGCCATCCAGGAGGGCTGGTCCATTCCAAAGGCCGAGCTTGAAGCCGGTGTCACCGAGCCCGCGGCTGTGCCGGCGCCCGGGCCTGCGCAAGCGGCCGCTGTTGCTGTGGACAAGCGCCAGCCGGCACACGAGCGGCTGGCCGGGGAGTCGCTTCAGCGCGAGTACCAGGAGCAGGGCGAGCGCGGCTATGCGCTGTACCTGGCAGCGGAGCAGGCGCAGCGTGCCGAGCTGCGCGTTTCGTTCGCACGGACGCTGGTCTTCCGTGCCCTTGGGGCACAGATGCAGCGCGCCAAGGGGCCCATCACCGAGGCCGAATTGCGCGATACGCCACGGTTGCAGCATGCCTTTGGACAGCACGTGCTCAAGGCCGTGGCCAAGGCGTCGCGTGGCGTGGCCGCGCGTTCAGACGACCAAGCCGCGCTGTTCACCCATCAGTAGACGGCCTGTGGTCCCAGCAAGAGCGCAAGCTTCATCAACTGCTGGGCGATGGCACGGGGTGCCGCGTGCTTTGATCCCTTTACGAACAACATACGCGGTTCGTTTTGAAGGCAGTAGGTTTGTGGCGGCTGCGTGTTGTTGGAGGTGGGATGGGGTTTGTGGAAGTCAGGTCAGGTTGGTGTCATTGGGAAATGACACTGGCTACAGGTATGTTGCATTTGCGGTACATCGACGGCGCTGTGGGTTCCGGTTACCCACGGATTCTGTGGACAAGTCCGTGGAGCAGCGGCACCGGAAGAACACAAGCCCTTAATTCATCAGGAAAGTTTGGCGATGCCACAAAAATAGGCAGTCGCCGTGTCTGCTGCGTGCTTGTCCCTGCGGAAGGCTTAACCGGGCACAGGGCCGTTGGGGGAAAGGTCCGGAGGGGGACCGATGTACCTGCCACGCGGCCGTACCACCTGCGGCATGTTCATCTGCTCCATGCTGTGGGCCAGCAGTCCGACACTGCGGGCGGTGGCAAACAGTGCGAAGGCGCCGTCGGCAGGCAGGCGATGGCGGGCCACCAGGGCTGCAAGCGCCACGTCGATGTTGGGTTGCAAGCCCGTCAACGAAGCAGCTTTCGCAATGAACCGGCTGATGGCCGCGGGTGGATCGAACAGGCCCATCAGTACCTGGGCCCGCGGATCACCATCGGGGTACAGGTGGTGGCCGAAGCCGGGAATCGGCAAGCCCGCGGAGAGGTAGCGGTTCACCACCTCGTCGGCGCCCAAGCGATCCACCTCATCGAAGAGAGCACGCACCCGCCCCGAGGCGTCGCCGTGTAAAGGTCCGGAAAACGTGGCGAGTCCGGCGAGCAGGCAGGCCGGCAGTGACGCGCCGGTCGAGGCTGCAATGCGGGCCGAAAAAGCGGAACTGGTCAGCTCGTGGTCCGCCAGCAGCGCCATCGCCGTGCGCAGCAGCTCTGCGTTATCCGCCGACAAGCCCCAGCCTTGCGCAAAGCGCAGATGCAGCGGCGCACCCGCGCCTCGCGCTGCCCCGAAGCAGCAGGCCACCTGGCCCACGAGGCTTTGGGCCTCCTCATGCAAGACACGCGTGAGGCGCCCCCGCGTGGAATGCCCCGTGGCGGCCAGCGTGGCCAGCAGGATAAAGGCGGCAATCCGCCCGGGGTCGCTGGAACTGGCCTGGGAAGCGGTGCCGAACGCCACGGGCTGCTCGGCGCCCCACAGCAGCCCAGCAACGTCTTCCAAGGTCGCCGCCGAGGCCAGCATCACCGCGTCCTGGCCCCGATAGCAAAGGCGGCCTCGCACGAAGGTGCTGACGGCGGTCGGGATGCTGGGCTCCGCACCGAAGAGGGTGTTGGTCGCCACCGTTTCCAGCTTGCGCCCATCCTGCTTGCGCTTTGCAAGCGCGTTCACGTCGTCCGCACGGTAGAGGCTGCGCCGGCTGTCCTGCGGATCGGGCGCGGCCTCGATCTTTCCCCGGCTCACGTAGGCATAGACCGTCTGCGGCCGCACCTTGAGCAGGCCACAGGCCTCGTCCATCGTGATCCATGTGGCCATGACCAGACTGCTCCGCTGAATTTATATTGATTTTATATATCAAGATTGACCGAAAAATCAATATAAAAACAGAATGGCTTCACATCCACCCGCGCCCGTCCAGAGTTTCTCGGCGCGCGCGCCAGCCCGCAAAGAGCCGACATGAAGCACAAGGTCCTCCAGCTCAACCCCATCCTGATTCCCGAGATCAACGAACGCCTGCAGGCGCTGTACGAGGTGCATCGGTACTTCGAAGTGGCGGACCCCGAGGCATGGCTCGAAGCGCATGGGGCGACCACGCAGGCCGTCATCACAGGCGGGCATACCGGCATTTCCAGGCAGATGCTGGAGCGCTTGCCGGCGCTCAAGGTCGTCGCCATCAACGGCGTGGGGACCGATGCGGTGGATCTGGCGTACTGCCGCGCCCGCGGGTTGCCCGTCACGGCCACGCTGGGCGCCTTGACCGAGGACGTGGCCGATCTCGCCCTGGGCCTGCTCATTGCCGCCTGCCGCAACCTGTGCGCCGGTGACCGCTTCGTGCGCGAAGGGCAATGGGAGCTGTTCCCTCAACCCAGCGCCATCCCGCTGGCACGCCGCTTCAGCGGCATGCGCCTGGGCATCGTGGGCATGGGGCGGGTTGGGCGCGCGGTCGCCGCGCGCGCCGCGGCTTTCGGCTGCCCCATCGCCTACACGGATCTGCAGCCGATGGCGGACGTGCCGCACCGCTTCGTTTCGGAGCTGATTGAGCTCGCGCGCGAGTCGGATGCCCTGGTGCTTTGCGCCGCGGCCGACAAGGCCGAAGGCATCGTCGATGCGGCGGTGCTGGAAGCGCTCGGCCCGCGCGGGTTCCTGGTCAACGTGGCGCGCGGGCGCCTGGTCAACGAACCGGACCTGGTCGCCGCCGTGGAGGCCGGCCGCATCGCAGGCGCCGGCCTCGACGTTTTCGTCGACGAGCCGCGCGTGCCGGCGCCACTGCGCGGGTCGGACCGCGTGACGCTGCAGGCCCATCGGGCCAGCGCCACGTGGGAAACCCGCACCGCCATGGGCGAGATGGTGCTGGCGAGCCTGTCCCAAGCCCTTTGCGGCGAGCGCCCGCCCATGAGCCTGACCACCTGAGACCGTGCCACAGCACGGCACCGCACAGACCCACCCCGAACGGAGACAAACCATGTTCAGACGCCGCTTCACCGCCCTGGTGGCCACCGCCCTGGGCACCTGCGTGCTCAGCCCTGCCTTTGCACAGCCCTATCCGGCCAAGCCCATCACCATCGTCATCGGCTCCAGCCCCGGCAGCACGACCGATGGCCTGGCGCGTGCCATCGGCGCGGAAATCACCAAGGCGGTCGGGCAACCCGTCATCGTCGACAGCCGCGCCGGTGCATCCGGCGGCATCGCGGCCCAGGCCGTGGCCCGTGCCGCGCCGGACGGCTACACGCTGTTCATGACCACGAACACGACACAGGCCGCCAACCCGCATCTGTTCAAGAAGATCGCCTACGACCCGATCAAGGACTTCGCGCCGGTCAGCCTGCTGGTGAAGGGCTACATGCTGCTGGTGGTCAACCCGGGCGTGAAGGCGACCAACGTGCAGGAGCTCATCGCCCTCGCGAAGAAGGAGCCGGGAAAGCTGAACTTCGGCGAAGGCAGCTCCTCCGCGCGCGTGGCCACGGAGCTGTTCAAGCAGATGGCGGGCGTTCAACTGAACCATGTGCCCTACAAGGCCAACCCGCCGGCCGTCATCGACCTGGTCTCCGGGCAGACCGACCTGATGACGGTGGACCTGACGACCAGCCTTCCGCAGGTCAAGGCGGGCAAGCTGCGCGCCCTCGGCGTGACCAGCCCCAAGCGAACGCCGCTGGTCCCCGACGTGCCGACCCTGGCCGAGTCAGGCCTGCCCGGCTACGAATCCGGCTACTGGAACGCCTTGTACGCGCCAGCCGCAACGCCGGCGCCCGTCGTGAACAGGCTCAATGAGCTCGTGCACCGGGCCATGGCCTCGGAAGGCGTCAAGCGCTTCGTCGAACACAACGGGATGGAGGTCGCGGTGTCGACACCGGATGAGCTGGCCCGCTTCCAGCAGGCGGAGCTCGACCGCTGGGGCCGCATCATCAAGGCGGCCAACATCCAGCCGGAATGAGCGCGGCCGGCGGCGTGTGCTCCGTCACCGCTCCACACGGCGTGTAGAGCGTGCCGTGACGGGCGAACCGGCCTGGGAGGCGGAGACCTGCGGCATGGCCAGCGCCCAATCGTCTCCATCGGGTGTCGTCAGCACGGCCTGCTGCGTGTCCACAGCCTTGAGCACGTAGCCCTGCAGAACTTCCCGGCCCACCAGGAACGGCTTGGGAGGCTGGTTCTCGATGCCCAGCAGTGCCATGTGCCCTTGCTGCCGATTGCCGATGACACCCGTCAGCACGAGCTTCGGCCGGGGCGTGGCCAGTCGGGTGGAACGGTTGGCGGGGGCTCCCAGCAGATGCTTGACCCGTCCGGCTTCGCTGGGCACCGGGACCGCCTGCACCGCGGCGCTCGGCGCCATGGAAGCCCCCTGCACGAGGCTCCATGCCCAGGCCACCACGGAGCCGGCCAGCAGCGTCCAGATCAGGCCGCTGACCATCCAGGTGGCGCCGCGCGCCTTCGTGCGGGAGGCGCCTGGCTCCACGCCGAAGCCCGCAGAGGTGCCGGAAGGAAGGCCGGTCGCAGCCGATGCCATGCGCGTGCTGCCTGTTGCGTCCACGGTTATCCCGCCCACTGGTTGAGCTCGATGATAGGCAGCAGCACGGCCAGCACGATCAGCATGACGACCAGCCCCATGCCGACGATCAGGAGCGGCTCCAGGATCGTCGCCATCTGCAGGGCGCGGCGCTGCACGTCATCCGAAAGCAGGGCGGCCGCGCGCTGCAGCATGAGCGGCAGCGCGCCGGTCTGCTCCCCCAGGCGCGAGAAGCGCGTCACCACGTTGGGAAAGCCTCGCTCGCCGGCCAGGGCCGCGGCCAGCGACGCCCCTTCGCGCACCTGCGTTACGGCCCGCCGGCCGCCTGCACGCATCGCGGCGTTGCCCAGGGTGTCGGCCGCGGCCTGCATCGCGTCCAGGATCGGCACGCCAGCGCCGGCCAGCAGGCCCAGCGTGGACGCGAAGCGCGCCGCGTTGAAGCTGCCGGCCAGCCGGCCGGCCAGCGGCAGCCGCAGCCACCAGGCGTCGAAGCCCTCGCGCACCCGCTGCACGCGCAGCGCCGCCCGGGCCGCGGGCACGGTCAGCAGCAGCCCGGCCACCAGCCATGGGCCGTGCTGGCGCAGCCCGGCACTGAGCCCCAGCATCAGCGCCGTCAGCACCGGCAGCGCATGCTGGCGGCCCGCGTACACCTGGGCCACGTGCGGCACCACGTAGCCCAGCAGGAATCCCACGATGCCCAGGGCCAGCAGCGTCACGATGGCCGGGTAGAGCACGGCCGCCAGCACCTTGCCCCTGAGCGCCTGGTGCTCGGCCAGGTCGCGGGCCAGCCGGTCCAGCACCAGGCCGAGCTGGCCGCTTTGTTCGCCGGCATGGACCACCGCGCGGTAGATCGCGGAGAACTCGCGGGGATGCAGCGCCAGCGCCCGCGCCAGGCTGCTGCCGCCATTGACCTCGGCGCGCAGCGCGGCCACCAATGCGCGCTGGCGCTCGTCATCCAGGTCCTCGGCCAGGGCGGCCAGGGCCTGCTCCAGCGGCAGCCCGGCGCACACCATGTCGGCGAGCTGGCGGGTCCACAGCGTCAGCGCGCCGGGGCCCAGCGCCCGGCCCCGGCCGGCCAGCAGCGCCCAGCCGGGGCCGCGTCCCGTCCCTGCACCGGAAACCACCGCCTTGACGCCCAGCGGCACCAGTGACTGCGCGCGCAACTGGTTGCGCACGGCCCGCTCCGTGTCGGCCTCGACGATGCCGCGGCGCGGGCGGCCCTCCAGGTCCAGGGCATCGAAGGCGAAGGCGGGCATGGCGGGCGGCTCCTGGAGGGTGGTCCGGATCGGGGTGGGGATGTCGTGGCGCCGCGGCTCAGCTGCGCGTCACACGCAGCACTTCCTGCAGGGTGGTCGTGCCCAGAGTGACCAGCTCCTCGCCGTCCTCGCGCATCGAGCGCATGCCCTTGGCGGTGGCGGCGGCGCGGATCTCGGCCTCGGCGGCGCCGCGGTGGATCAGCGCGCGGATCGCGTCGTCGGCCACCAGCAGCTCGAACAGCCCGGTGCGGCCGCGGTAGGCGCTGGGGTCGGCCGGCTCCAGCCGCCGCACCAGCCGCTGCGCCAGCACGCCCAGCAGCGTGGAGCTGAGCAGGAAGGGCTCCACGCCCATGTCGGTCAGCCGCGTCACGGCGCTGGGCGCGTCGTTGGTGTGCAGCGTGGCCAGCACCAGGTGGCCGGTGAGCGAGGCCTGGATGGCGATCTGCGCCGTCTCGAAGTCGCGGATCTCGCCGATCATGATCACGTCCGGGTCCTGGCGCAGGATGGCGCGCAGCGCCCTGGCGAAGGTCAGCTCGATGCGCGCGTTCACCTGCGTCTGGCCCACGCCCGGCAGCTCGTACTCGACCGGGTCCTCCACGGTCATGATGTTGGTGCTGTCGGACACCAGCCGGCCCAGCGCCGCGTAGAGCGTGGTGGTCTTGCCCGAGCCGGTGGGGCCGGTGACCAGCACGATGCCGTGCGGCTGCGCGATCAGACGCTCGAAAGCCCGCAGCACCGGGCCGCGCAGGCCGACGGCCTCCAGGCTCAGCCGGTTGCCGCTCTTGTCGAGCAGGCGCAACACGGCCCGCTCGCCGTGCGTCGAAGGCAAGGTGGAGACGCGCACGTCCACGGCGCGGCTGCCGATGCGCAGCGCGATGCGGCCGTCCTGGGGCAGGCGCTTCTCGGAGATGTCCAGTTGCGCCATCACCTTGAGCCGCGAGATCAGCGCCGCGTGCAGCGCGCGCTGTGGCCGCACCACCTCGCGCAGCGCCCCGTCGATGCGAAAGCGCACCGAGGACGCGCGCTCGCAGGGCTCGATGTGGATGTCGCTGGCGCCGTCGCGCGCGGCCTGCGTGAGCAGCGCGTTGAGCATGCGAATGATGGGCGCATCGCCCGCCGTCTCCAGCAGGTCCTCCACCGCCGGCAGCGCCTGCATCATGCGCGAGAGGTCGGTATCGGACTCGACCTCGCTGACCACCTGCGCCGCGCTCGAATCCCCGTCGGCGTAGGCCCGGCCGATCCGCAGGGCCAGCTCGGCCGGTCCCTCCTCGCGCAGGGCGTGCACCGCGTACTTGCGCAGCACCTCGCCGCAGGCGCCGGCCGTGGTGCCGGCGGCGGCATCGGCGCCTTGGGATGGTCCATGCCACAGCACCAGTCCCGCGTCCTGCGCTTCGAGCAGGACCTGGTGCGCGCGTGCAAAGGCATAGGGCAAGGGATAGCGCATGGTGCTCGGCACTGCGGCGGCTCAGGGCGCCGGGGCGGAAGGTGCGCCCGCCGGCGCGGAAGGGTCCTGCGCATCGAAGGGCGCCACGAGCGGGGCCGGCATGCCCCCCTTCGGCGCCACGGCGCCGTCCGTGCCGCTCGCGCCCAGGCCCGCATGGGGGCTGGGCGGCAGCAGCGGCGCGCGGTTGACGGCCATCAGCGCGCTGGCCGCGGGCTGCAAGGCTTCCTGCAGCCGGCGCAAGGTGTCGTAGCGGTCCTGGGCCAGCCGCTCCAGGTCCTCGCCGTCGCGCACGATCACCGGGCGCAGGAACACCATCAGGTTGGTCTTGCTGCGGCTGCGGTTTTGGCTGCGGAATAAATGGCCGACCAGCGGCAGGCTGCCCAGCACGGGCACCTGGCTGGCGCCGCTGTCGAACTGGTCCTGGATGAGCCCGCCCAGCACGGCGGCGCTGCCCTCCTGCACCAGCACCGTGGAAGCGACGGTGCGCTTGTTGGTCACCACGTTCGAGGACGTCGCGGCGCTGCTGCCCAGCCCGCCCACGACGCTGGACACTTCCTGGTAGATCTGCAGCTTGATCGTGCCGTCGGCATTGATCTGCGGGCGGATGTTCAGGGTCAGCCCCACGTCCATGCGCTCGTAGGTGGTGAAGGGCGTGACCGTGGAGGCGCCCGCGGTGCTGGAGTACGCGCCCGTGGCCACCGGGATGTTCTGGCCGATGGTGATCTTGGCCTCCTGGTTGTCCAGCGTCAGCAGCGTGGGCGTGGACAGGATGTTGGCGTTGGCGCGGGTTTCCAGCGCGCTGGCCAGCACGGCCAGCGAGCCGCGGAACAGGCCGATGTTCAGGCCCGGGTTGTAGGTGCCGGCGGCGATGCTGCCCTGGGCCTCGGCGGCGGCGATGCCGAACAGGTTGCCGCTGCTGCCGAAGTTGGTGCCGGCGCGCACGTGGCCGCTGCCGCTGCTGGTGCGTGCCAGCCATTGCACGCCCAGGTCGGTGGCCCGGTCGGCCGTGACCTCGGCGATCAGCGCCTCCACGTACACCTGCGCGTGGCGGGTGTCGAGCATCTCGATGACGGCGCGGATCTGCCGGTACTGCGGCTCCGGCGCGGTGATGATGAAGGCGTTGCTGTTCGGGTCGGCCTGGATCTGGCCGCCGATGCTGGGCTCGGCCGTCTGCGCCAGCAGGTTGCTGGTGGTGCCGCGCGTGCTGGCGGCGGCGCTGCCGGTGGCCGAGGTGGCGGACATGCCGCCAGCCGCCGCCAGGCCTGTCTCTTAT